>DASSJW010000568.1:0-3577 GCA_035690995.1 Xanthobacteraceae bacterium | reverse complement strand
ACGCTACACGGAAGACGCTGATCAGAAGCGGCTTGCTGACACCGGCATGGCCAAGAAGCGAGGCCAGAGCGAGAACACCGCAGTGGCAAACCGCAGCACCCGGAGTGGCAAACCACCGTCTAAGTGATTGAAAACGAAGGAGCGAGAGATGGAATTGGCGGTCCCGAGAGGACTCGAACCTCCGACCTTCGGTTTAGGAAACCGCTGCTCTATCCGGCTGAGCTACGGGACCAAGATGGAAATGTTGTTTCCAGCCACCGTTCAGAGATCAAATACGTTCGCTGAACATCCTTTGGTATATGAGATTGCGCCCCAACCGCAAGACCGCATGGCCCCCTTTGCGTGGCCCGGTCTGGCTGCAGGGAGACTGCAGCCGGTGAAGCGGCCCTCGGCATCCGCCAATACCGGCCTCTCCGGCCGGCCACCGATCACCCGCTACCGCAGCCGGGCGGTACCGGTCCGAACTGCCCGGACTGCGGATCGAGCACCAGCAACTCGCCGGTCGCGACGGCAAAATAGGCGCCATGCAAGGTGACGCGTCCGCGCTCGATCAGCTTGCGCAGGCGCGGGAAGGTCAGCAAATTGTCGAGGGTATTGGCGATGGAAGCCTGCTCCAGCCGCGCAAGATAGTCGGCGGGCGGCACGTCGCCGCGCGGCCCCAGCCTTTCGGCCGCCGGCGCAATGAGGGACATCCATTTTCCGATGAAATCACCGGGCGAGAGCGGCGCGCTCTCCTCGGCGAATGCGCGCACGCCACCGCAGAGGGCGTGGCCGAGCACGACGATATGCTTCACCCGCAGCGCGCCGACCGCAAATTCGAGCGCGGCCGACACGCCGTGATAGGTGTCGTCGGGTGAATATGGCGGCACCAGATTGGCGACGTTGCGCACGACGAACAGCTCGCCGGGCCGGGCATCGAAGATCACTTCCGGCGACACCCGCGAATCGCAGCAGCCGATGACCATGATTTCAGGCGACTGTCCCCGCTCCGCGAGTTCGCGATAGCGGCTTTGCTCGGCCGGAAGCCGGCCGGTTCGAAACGCATCGTATCCTTCGATCAGGCGGGCTGGGAGACTCATAGTGGCTCGTCGGTGACGTTACCCATCCCTGCAAGCCGCGTGCCGGGGAATGACTGCGCGCGAATGGTCAGGCCCCTTATGCGCGGCATCGCGGCGATGATCAGCGCTCCGCCGTCTCCATGGCCTTGGCGGAGCGAGCGGCTGCCGGAGAGGCCGGCTGCTGCGCGCGCTCCGGCATCACGATGCGCGCGAGCGTGGGGATCACCAGCAGGCTGCAGATCGGCGACAGCAACATACCGCCCACGACCACGCATGCCAGCGGCTGCTGCACCTGCGCGCCGATGCCGGTCGACAGCGCCGCCGGTACCAAGCCGATGCAAGCGGACAGGCCGGTCATGAAAATCTGCCGCATGCGGGTTTCACCGGCGAGAATGATGGCCTCGTCGCGGGGCAGGCCCTCAACCATGTTCTTGCGGATGTACGAGACCAGCAGGATGCCGTCCATCGACGATACGCCGAACAGCGAGATGAAGCCGATCGCGGCCGAGATGCTGAAATTCAGCCCCGCGACGTAGAGCCCGAGAATGCCACCGGCGACCGCAAAGGGAATACCGGCCAGCGCGAGCAGGCTGTCCCTGATGGAATTGAACAGGCTGTAGAGCAGCATCATGATCAGGAGCAGGCTCAGCGGCACGATGACGGCGAGCCGTTTCTGGGCTTCGACCAGCGCTCCGAATTCGCCGGTCCATTCGATCCGGTAGCCCGGAGGCAGCGGCACCCTGTCGGCGATGACCTTCTGCGCCTCGGCGACGGTCGAGCCGAGGTCGCGGCCGCGCACGCTGTATTTGAGCGGCACGAAGCGCTGGTTGTTCTCCCGGTAGATGTAGGCGGCGCCGGTCTCCAGCTTCACATCGCCGAGTTCGCCCAATGCGATATAAGCGGTGGGCCCCTTGGAATCATTGTTCGGAAGCGCCACCGGTATGGAGCGGATGGCGTCGATGTTGCGCCGGTATTCCGGGGCGAAGCGCACGGTGAGCGCGAAATTCATCTCGCCCTCGTAGACCCGCGTGACTTCCTGGCCGCCGATGGCCGCCTGCACGACGGAATTGATATCGGCGACCGAGAAGCCGTAGCGCGCCGCCTTCTCGCGGTCGATCTTGATGATGAGGTTGGGCTGGCCGAGCAGATTGAAGCCGCCGGGATTGGTAACCCCGGGGACGGTGGCGATTTCGGTCTTCAGCGACTTGGACAGACGTTCCAATTCGGCGAGGTCACGGCCGAAAATCTTGACCGAATTCTCACCCTTCACCCCGGAGACGGCCTCCTCGATATTGTCCTGGATGTATTGGGAGAAATTGAAGTCGACGCCGACGAATTCCCGTTTCAGCTGCTGGCTCATCTGCCTGACCATCTCCTCCTTGGTCAGACCTCTCGGCCACTCGTCTCTCGGCTTTAGCGGGACGAAGAACTCCGCCACGAAGGACCCGTCCGGGTCGGTGCCGTCGTCGCCGCGGCCCTGTTCCGACACCACCGTGCGCACCGGCGGGTAGCTCTTGATCACGTTGCGCATGCGCGCGACGGTTTCCATCCCGGCCCCGAGGGTAATGGTGGGCGGAAGCAGCGCCCGGATCCACAGATTTCCTTCTTCCAGTTTCGGCAGGAACTCGGTGCCGAGGCGAGCGCCGAGGAAACCGCAGACCAGCAAGAACGCCAAGCCGATTGTCGCCGCGATGCGGTAATGGCGCACGGCGCGGGGAAGCACGAACTGATAGACCTTGCGGATGTAGCGCACCAGGATGGTCTCGACCTCCTGTACGTGCGCCGGCAGCAGGATCGAGGCCATAACCGGCGTCACGGTGAAGGTCGCGATCACCGCGCCGATCAAGGCGTACGCATAGGTGCGCGACATCGGGCCGAAGATCTGACCCTCCACGCCCTGCATGGTGAACAGCGGCAGAAAGGCGGCAATGGTGATCACCACGGAGAAGAAGATCGGCTTGTCGACCTCCACCGCCGCATTCAGAATTCGGCGCAGCTTGTCGTCGAGCCGCTCGTTAGGATTTGCCGTCTCCGCCGGATCATCGTGGGCGAGATGACGGAAAATGTTCTCCACCATGATCACGGTGGCGTCGACGATGATGCCGAGATCGATCGCTCCGACCGAAAGCAGGTTGGCAGATTCGCCGCGCATCACCGTGATGATCACCGCCAGGAACAACGCCACCGGAATGGTCGCCGAGACAATCAGCGCGCAACGCAGGTTGCCCAGGAACATCCACTGAATGAGGAATATCAGGGCGATGCCGAAGAACATGTTGTGCATCACCGTGTTCACGGTGATCGCCACCAGGTCGCCGCGATCGTAGAATGAATCGATCTTTACGCCGGGCGGAAGCGTCCCGTCGGTGTTGAGGCGCTCGATCGCCGCGCGTACGCGCGCCACCACCTCGGAGGTGCGCTCGAACTTCTGCATCAGCACGATGCCGGTGACGATGTCCGTGACCTCGTCGCGCCCGGCGATGCCCAGCCGCGGCATGAAGCCGACCTGCACCTTCGCC
>DASSJW010000567.1:0-14424 GCA_035690995.1 Xanthobacteraceae bacterium | reverse complement strand
TGATTGGCGTCGACGCGGATCTTTCCAGCGCTGCCGATCGCCTGCCGCACCGCCGCCACCACGGCGATGTCGCGCTCGGCCTCCACGCCGATCTTGACCTTGATGGTGGTGACGCCCTCGGCGATCACCTCCGCCGCCTCGCGCGCGGCGGCGTCGGCATCCATGATCCCGATGCTGTGCGCGATCGCGGCGCCGTCGCGGACCTTGCCGCCGAGGAGTTGATACACCGGGACGCCGTAGATTTTGCCGATCGCGTCGTGGAGCGCGACGTCGATGGCTGCCTTCGCGTAGGGGTAGCCGCGCAGGACGCGGTCCATGCGCGCGTGCAGCTGCCCGATCTCGGTGACGTCATGGCCGGAGATGGCGGGAAGTAGGATCTCCGTGATTGCGGTCGCCGTCAGCTTCGGCGTTTCCCCGTAGCGGGCGCCATGGTCGCCGCCCCAGGTCCCGATCACCTGTGCCTCGCCCCACCCCACGATGCCGTTTTCGAGTTCGAGGCGGAGAACCACGTAGCCTTCGCCGATGCGCGCCGTATGACCGACCCAGTGATGCGGCCGGCGGATCGGCAGCGCCACCAGGAAGACCTCGCCGCCGCGGATTTTCAGGCTGGACATGCTCATGGCAGCAAAGCGCTCCCGCCTCGCCCGGACGCGCTGAGCGAGAAGTTGAGGCGCCGCCGAGACCTGGCGGCGCAAAGTGTTGGCGTGATGACATAAATGGTCTCGGTCTGGAAGGCCGCCCCGACTTGAGAGCAAAGACACTGACGGTGGTCCAGCGGGGTCTGGAGCGCGCTCGAGTCTTGCCGCCAAAATCGGCAACTGCCGCCCGGATGAGCACAGCCACTTGGCGGATCGCATCTCGGGCCTGCCGTCTGCGCGCCGCGAGTGTGGTTGTGGGCCGATGCGCGCTGGACGCAGCCGCGCTCGCTTTTGGCATCCGACTTGCTCTGATTGGCAGCGGGTCCACCAGGGACAATGAGGTTCCCAATGTCGCTAGCAGGCTCGAACTTTGCGCGCATGCGCGCGTCGATGGCCATCGTGGCTGGAATGTTGAGCGCAACCGTTTGGTCGGCAACGGCGCTCGGTGCCGACAAGATCACGTTTCTCACGAGTTGGTTCGCGCAGGCCGAGCATGGCGGGTTCTACCAGGCCAAGGCGACCGGGCTTTACGAGAAAGCCGGGCTCGACGTTACGCTCAAGATGGGTGGCCCCCAGGTCAACGGCGCGCAGCTTTTGCTCGCCGGAGAGACCGACTTCATGATGGGCTATGACCTCCAGGTGCTCAAGATGCTGGAGCAGGGCCTGCCGGTCATCACCGTCGCGACATCGTTCCAATTCGATCTGCAAGGCATCATGGCGCACGACAACGTCGCGAGCCTCGGGGATCTCAAGGACAAGACGATTCTGGTGGCGACGCCCGGCCGCACGACCTGGTGGCCCTGGCTGAAGGCGAAATTCCAATATACCGACGAGCAGACCAGACCTTACACATTCAATCTGCAGCCCTTCTTCGCCGACAAAAATGTGGTGCAGCAATCCTACCCGTCGTCGGAGCCGTTCCAGGCCAAGCAGCAAGGCGTGCCGGTCAAGTTCTTCCTGTTCGCGCGCGACGGCTATCCGCCCTACGGCACGACCATGGTTACGACCCGCGGCTTCGTCGAGAAGAATCCGGAGGCGACGGCGCGCTTCGTCAAGGCGTCGCTCGAGGGATGGAAGAGCTATATGGCCGACCCGGCGCCGGGAAATGCGCTGATCAAGGCCGACAATCCGAAGATGAGCGACGAGCAGATCGCTTTCGCGATGGAGCAGCTGCGGGCGCTCAAGGTGCTGGACGGCGGTGATGCCCAGACCATGGGCATCGGCATCATCACCGAAGCGCGCTGGAAGGCGACCTACGATTTCATGGTCGCGGCTGGGCTGCTCAAGCCGGAGGTGGACTGGAAACAGGGGTTCACCGACAGGTTCGTGAAGACCCTCAAGCTTGCGATGTAACGCGTCGCCGGCCGGGTCGTGCTTGCCCCTAACAAGACATTTCCCGAGGACACCGGCGGGCGCGGGCCGCTGGGAGCGCCCGTGGTGGAAATCCTGTCTGCGGACAAGGTGTTTCCCAACGGCACGCGCGCGCTGGCGCCGATCGACCTGGCCATCGCCGCCGGCGAGTTTCTCACGCTCATCGGACCCTCGGGCTGCGGCAAGAGCACGCTGCTCAAGCTCATCGCCAATCTGATCGAGCCCTCCGACGGCCGTATTCTGTGGTGGTCCGGCGCGTTCGAGCGGGTCGGATCGAGCGGGCGGTCGCTGGCTTTCGTGTTCCAGGACCCGACCCTGATGCCGTGGGCGCGCGTGGAGGCGAACGTGCGCCTGCCGCTTGATCTTGCGCGCATGCCGAAGGCCGAAAGCAGCAAGCGCGTGGCGGACGCCTTGTCCCGCGTCGGTCTCGACGGCATCGCCCGGCATTATCCTCGGCAGTTGTCCGGCGGCATGAAGATGCGGGTGTCGATCGCGCGCAGCCTCGCCACCGAGCCGGATCTCCTGCTTATGGACGAGCCGTTCGGCGCCCTCGACGAGTTTACCCGCAATCGCCTCGACGCCGACCTCGTTCGCCTGTGGTGGGAGCGTAAGCTGACCACGGTCTTCGTCACCCATTCGATCTACGAGGCGGTCTTTCTGTCGACCCGCGTCGTCGTCATGGGCGCACAGCCCGGCCGCGTCTGCAAGGTCATGGCGATCGACGAGCCGCATCCGCGCGACGAGAGCTTCCGCAACGCCCCGCGCTTCGCCGAGTATTGCCGCGCGTTGTCGGCGTCGCTGACCGAAGTGTCCCTGCAGCAAATGCAGCGCTGACGAGGAGATCGTGCCGAGAGACCGTACCATGCGTCCGCTCGTGCAGTCCGAAGCCGCGATGACGATCGCCGCGCCTCTGGCGGTCGGCCTGGCCATTGTCGTGCTCTGGGAAATCATCTGTCGAAGCGCGCACGTGCCGGTCTTTCTGTTCCCCAAGCCGAGCGACATTGCCCTGAAGCTTGCGAGCGACTGGCCGGCCTTGCTTGCGGCGCTCTGGATGACGCTGCGCGTCGCCCTGCAGGCCTTCATCTCGGCCATCGTCATCGGCGTGCTGATCGCGTTCCTGTTCGTGCAGAGTCGCGCGATCGAGAAGAGCTTCTTTCCCTACGCGGTCCTGCTGCAGGTGACGCCGATCGTGGCGATTGCGCCCCTGATCATCATCCTGGTCAAGAACACGCAGGTGGCCTTGACCATCTGCGCCACGGTCGTGGCCCTGTTTCCCATCATTTCCAACACCACGCTCGGCCTGCGCAGCGTCGATCCCGGGCTGGTGAACCTGTTCCGCATGAACCGCGCGGGCCGTCTGCAGACGTTGTTTCGCCTGCGTATTCCGAGCGCGTTGCCGTATTTCTTCGGCGGCTTGCGGATCTCAAGCGGGCTGGCGCTGATCGGGGCGGTGGTCGCCGAATTCGTCGCCGGCACCGGCGGACGCAGCGCGGGCCTGGCCTACGAGATCCTCCAGTCGGGCTTTCAACTCGACATTCCGCGCATGTTCGCGGCGCTCTTCCTCATAACATTGGCGGGCGTCGGCCTGTTCACGATCATGACCGGCTTTTCCAAGCTGGCGCTGGGTCAATGGCATGAGAGCGAGGTCGGAGCCGAAACATGACTTCGACCTTGATTCAAGGCGCTCAAGGAATCTTCACCGGGCTTCCCGGCGAGGCCATGCGCGCCACCGGCGCGATCCGCATCGTCGACGGCCGCATTGCCGCGATCGGTCCGCTCCAACGCGAGCCCGGCGAGCAGGTGATCGATGCATCCGGCTGCGTGGTCTATCCAGGCCTCGTCTCCACCCACCACCATCTGTTCCAGTGCGTCCTCAAGGGCGTGCGTGCCGCGATCGACAGCCCGCTGCTGGTCTGGCTGCGGGCGGTGCCCTATGCCTATTGGCACAAGATCGACGAGGATGCGTTGCGTACCGCCGCACGCATCGGCCTGGTCGAGCTGCTGCTGTCCGGAACCACGACCGCAGCCGATCATCATTACCTCTTTGCCGACAGCTATCGCTTCGACCCTGCCGACGTGATCTTCGAGGTGGCGGAGGAACTGGGCATCCGTTTGGTGTTCTGCCGCGGTGGCGCGACCAAGGCGCGCGGGTTCGATACGCCCGACATCATCCCGACGCCGGTCGAGCCCATCGACACGATGATCAAATCGGTCGAGGCCTGCGCGCAGCGCCATCACGACCCCTCGCCCGACAGCACGCGGCGCGTCGCCTTCGCGCCGACCACCCCGCCGTGGTCGCTCGCGCCGGACGAGCCGACGGTGATCGCGGCGGCTGCCCGCCGGATGGGCCTGCGCATCCACGGCCATCTGTCCGAGACCATGGCCGACGTGGAGTTCTGCCTGGCCGCCTATGGCAAGCGGCCGGTCGCATGGATGGCCGACAACGACTATCTCGGACGCGACGTGTGGCTTGCGCATCTCGTGCACGTGGACGACGACGAAATCCGGCTGCTCGCCGAAACCGGCACCGGCATGGCGCATTGCCCGCAATCGAATTGTCGGCTGGGCTCGGGCATCGCTCCTGCGGAGAGACTTGCAGCTCTGGGCGGAACCGTCTCGCTTGCCGTCGACGGCGCGGCCTCGAACGAGTCCGCCGACATGATCAGCGAGATGAACAGCGCCTGGCACATTCATCGCGCGGCAAAAGGGGCCGCGGCGCTGAGCATCGAGGAGGTGGTGCGTTGGGGCAGCGCCAATGGCGCGCGCGTTCTAGGTTTCGAGGACGCCGGCGTCATCGCGCCCGGCAAGCTCGCTGATCTCGCTCTCTTCGAGCTCTCGCATCCCCGCTATTTCGGCCTGCACGACCCGCTGCTCGGGCCGGTGGCGGCCGGCGGCGCCGCGCGTCTGCGTCATCTCCTCGTCGGCGGCCGCAGGGTCGTCGACGACGGAGCCATCCCCGGGCTCGATCTCGAACAGCTTCGCCATGACTCGTCGCGGGTCGTGGCGCGGCTGGCGGCTTGACCATCCGAAGAGAAGGCACCGACCATGCTCTGCACCAAACAGAAAGTCCTTCGCCGATTCTGGTACGCCACCGTGCCGGTCGACAAGCTCGACAATGGGCCAAAGCCCTTCACGCTGCTGGGCGAGAAGATCGTGCTGTTCCTCGGCGGCGACGGCAAGCCGGCGGCGCTCGCCGACCGTTGCTGCCACCGCACCGCGCGACTGTCGAAGGGCTGGAGCAAGGACGGCCACATCATCTGCGGCTATCACGGTTGGACTTACGATCGCACGGGAAAGCTCGTGCGGATTCCGCAATTCGCTCCCGAACAGCCGTTGCCCGACGCGCGAGTGCGGGCTTTCCACTGCGATACGCGCTACGGCTACGTGTGGGTGGCGCTCGAAGACCCTTTGCTGCCGATTCCGGATTTGCCGCAGGATCGCGATCCCGCCTACCGCCGCATCCATCAATTCGACGATCGATGGAATACGGCGGCGTTGCGGATGATGGAGAATTCGTTCGACAACGCGCACTTCTCCTTCGTTCACAAGTCGACCTTTGGGCAGCTGAGCCAGCCCAAGCCGGAAAAATACGAACTGCTCGAGACCGACTACGGATTTCGCGCGAAACCATCGTGCCCATCAACAATCCGCCGGCTGCGTTTCGCGTGACCGGCACGACCGAGCCCACCACCAAACGCCATATGCGCAACGCGTGGTTCATGCCGTTCTGCCGCACGCTCGACATCGAATATCCGACCGGGCTGCGGCACATCATTTTCAATTCGGCGACTCCGATCGACGACGGCAGCATCCAGCTCGTGCAGGTACTGTTCCGCAACGACCGGGAGGAAGATTGCTCGACGCAGGAATTGATCGACTGGGATGCCGCGATCATCGAGGAGGATCGCGAGATCCTCGAATCGACTGATCCTGACGCCATCGTCGATATCAACCGCAAGATCGAGATGCACATGCCGTCGGATCGGCCGGGAATGCTGATGCGCAGGCGTCTGCTCGCGTTGCTCGAGAGCCACGGCGAGACCGAAGTCCCGCGCTGACGCCGCTGCCGCAAGTTTGGTTCACGCCCCGGCCGCTGCCCCGTCGTCACGATCAAGAGTGGTATAGTTTTCGCCTATCGTCGGGGCTGCGGCGGCCGAGTAGCCTCCCGCATTCCAATGACATCATATTGATTTCCGACATTTTTCGGCTTTCGACCGACCAAGATCCACCCCATCCACCCGTACTGTCGCCCTGTTTCGCGCCCGGCGCCCGGTCTCGTAAAGAGTTGTATTGCAACCGGAGATTGTCCGGTGCAATATCGTGCTCAAGAACCGCGCCAAGCGGCGATCAATCGGACGAGGGCACAGAGGGTATTCACGAGGTCATGATGTAGGCGCAACGTCGAAAGGAGAGGAATGTGGCTACTCCACTTCGCGAGCGGTTGCTCGGACGTTTTGCCGAACTGACGAACCGATTCCAGGTCTGGTACCAGCTCCCCTTCATGCTCGCGATGCCGACCATCGTCGGTCATCGCGTCAACATGCGCGAGCATAATCTCTCCGATACCGAACGTGACCCCTCGCTGCTCAAGCCGGGCGCCGGCGCCAATGGCCACGATCAGCGCACGGCCGACGGCAGCTACAATGATCTCGGTTGTCCTTGGATGGGCATGGCCGGTGCGCGCTTTGGACGCAATGTTCCGATCAGCGACACCCATGGCGAGCAGCCGCCCGAACTTTACGAGCCCAATCCTCGGCAGGTGAGCCGCGATCTGCTCGCCCGCCGCAGCTTCGTGCCCGTGCCGCATCTCAACGTTCTCGTTCCGGCCTGGCTGCAATTCATGGTGCACGACTGGCTGAGCCATGGCGGCGGCGATACCAAGACGCCGCCACATCGGCTGCCGCTGCCGCCCGGCGATGACTGGGCGTCTTCCGACATCACGATCCTGCGCACGTTGCCGGACGACCGGTGCTGCCCGGCGGATCAGGGCCAACCCGCAACCTATCGCAACACCGAGACCCATTGGTGGGACGGCTCGCAGCTCTACGGCTCCGACCTCGGGCGGCAGCACGCGGTGCGCACCGATCCGGCGAGCGGGCAATTGCGGCCGGATGGAAAGATTCACCTCGATGCGCAGGGACACCTTCCGGTCGATTCGACCAGCGATGTCGCGAACCTCGAGCTCTCCGGCGTGAACGGCAATTGGTGGGTCGGGCTTTCGGTGCTGCACACTTTGTTCGCCCGCGAGCACAATGCGATCGTGGATCGGCTGCGCGTCGAATATCCCGCGGCCGATGGCGAATGGCTGTTCCAGAAGGCGCGCCTCGTGAACGCCGCCCTCATCGCCAAAATCCACACCGTCGAATGGACGCCGGCGCTGATGAACTCCCCGGAAGGGCGGTTGGCCATGCGCGGCAACTTTTGGGGCCTGCTCGGCGAGCACTACGCGCATGCCTATGGCCGGCTCGGCGATGGAGAAATCCTCTCAGGCATTCCGGGCTCGCCCACCAACCATCATACCGCGCCCTACGCCATGACCGAGGAGTTCACGGCCGTCTATCGCATGCACTCACTCTTGCCCGATGCGTTTTCCTTCCGCCGGCACCAGGACGGCGGCGAGATTGCCGCCTGCGACTTCATGGCGGTTGCCGGCGGAAGCGTTCGCGACCTCTACGGCCGGGTCCCGTACGAGGATGTGCTCTACTCCCTCGCCACCAGCCATCCCGGTGCGTTGGTGTTGCACAACTATCCCAACGGGTTGCGCAAGCTGCACAAGAAGGACGCCATCTTCCTCGACATTGCGGCGACCGACGTGCTGCGCGATCGCGAGCGCGGCGTTCCGCGCTACTGCGCCTTCCGCCGTCACCTCGGCATGCGCGTGCCCAAGAGCTTCGCGGATCTCACCTCCAATCCCGATTGGCAGCGCGAGCTTGCCGCGATCTACAAATCGGTCGAGCAGGTCGACCTGCTGGTCGGGCTGCACTGCGAGACGCCGCCGCCCGGTTTTGGTTTCTCCGACACCGCTTTCCGCATCTTCATCCTGATGGCGTCACGGCGGCTCAAGAGCGATCGCTTCTTTACCGCCGATTTCACGCCCAAGGTCTACACGCCCGCCGGTTTCGCGTGGATCCAAGACAACAATATGCGGAGCGTGCTGGAACGGCACGTGCCGCACATGCGGCCGCATTTCGCCAATGTCCGCAACGTCTTCTTCCCTTGGGACAAGTGAAAGGGCGAGCGATGGCGCGATCGCTGCGCATTCCGGGTCTGCTCGATCTGGTACGGGTCGATGCCAGGTCCGATATCCGCATCCTTGCCAACGATGCTCGCCTCGACCGTCGTTTCGATGCTTGCGGGCCGCTGATCAACCGGATTCTGGTCCAGCGTATCCGCAGCGTATTGCGGCTCGACGGCGTGCCGCTGCCCTCGGTGGCGCCGCGCCAGGACGCGCAGCGTGCGCGCGCACAGGACGCGCTGCGGCGTCGGCTCGATCCCGACGGCGCCAAGCCGTTGTGGGATGACCAAACCATCGCCGGTCTCGTGCGCGCGGTATGCGATGCCGATGGCGCCTCGGCGCTCGGCCCCGCGACGCAACAGGCGGTCGGGCGATTGTTCGTCCCCGATTACCGGGGAACCAGCGAGAGCTGGGCCGCGGCAAAGGTGCTCGACACCGCCGTGCACACCCGCAATCCCTTGCGCGCCATCTTCCTGCAGATCAGCGGCCGGCTGCAGCGCGCGCGCCGGCTGCTCGCGGATCTCGTCAAGGACGACTTGGCCGGTGTGCATGCCACCGGCATTGCCGCGCATAACCTCGTGCGGGGTTTCGAGCGCATGCGCGAGCTGTGGAGCGATCCGCGCTGGCACACGCGGCCGGCCGACGCCGTGGTCGAACAATGCATGTTCGCGCCGCCGAGCGTCCTGCGCCAGGCGACCATGCCGGGTGCCACGATCGCCGGCGAGGTGCGTCCGGGCACGCTCGTCGTCCTCGAGCTCGACGCCGCGCGGGCGCGCACCCCCGGTCGCGATGTCGAACTGATGACGGGGACCTGGGCGCAGTGTCCGGCCGCGGCCTTCGTGCCGGCCTTGCTGCGCGCCGTCTGGGAACGTGCCGTCGCCGCAACGGCGACCGCCAGATCACAATGAGCGCAGACCGATCATGATCGACGATCCCATCTTCACGCCGCTCAAGTTTCGCAACCTGACGGTCAAGAACCGGATCTTCCGGTCCAACATTTCCGGAAAGTTCGACAACGAGGATGGTTCGCTCACGCAGACCCGCATCAACTGGGAATGCAAGTTCGCCGCCGGCGGCGTCGGCGCAATCATTTCCTCTTACGTTCCGGTGCTGATGGAGGGGCGCATCATCGCCGGCTATGCCACGGTGCACCGCGATGATTTCATCCCGCTGTGGGAGCGGCTCGGCGCCGCCGTGCACCGGTTCGACTGCAAATACATCATGCAGCTCAGCCACTCCGGCCGGCAGATGGACATGCCGGGCGTGCACAATTATCACCGCCCCTCGTTGAGCTCCACCAGCCGCAAGGAATCCTTGCACGGCTTTCTCTGCCGCGCCGCCGGCAAACCCGAGATCGAGCATCTCGTGAACGCCTTCGCGGCGGGAGCCTGGCGCGCGCGCGAGGCCGGCCTCGACGGGGTCGAGCTGCATGCCGCCAACGGCTACCTGTTCACGCAGTTCCTGTCGTCGGGAATCAATGATCGCACCGACGAGTACGGCGGGACACTGCAGAATCGCGCCCGCTTCCTGCTCGAGGTCATCCGGGCGATCCGCGCCCGTGTCGGTCGCGACTTCCATCTCCAGGTCAAGCTCAGCGCCGTCGACCGCAACAACGTCATTCCCTGGGAGAAGAAGGGCAACGTACTCGCGGACACCGTCGAGGTCGCGAAATGGTGCGAGAGCGAAGGCGCCGACGCAATTCACGTCTCGACCGGCTCGCTGTTTCCCCATCCGCTCAACCCCCCGGGCGACTTCTCGTTCGAGACCATCGCCACCACCTATGACGCGATGATCTCGTCCGGCGTGGACGCATTTCGCAATTTCCTGCTGTTCCGCTACCGCCTGCTGCGGCCGATCTTCCGGTGGGTCTGGTTCCGCATGAAGAAAGGCCTGCCGATCGAAGGCGTGAGCCTCGAGGAGGCGCGCGCCATCAAGGCCAATGTATCCGTACCGGTGCTCAACACCGGCGGTTACCAGACCGCCTCTTTCGTCCGTGCTGGGCTCACCTCGGGCGCGTTCGACGGTGTCGCCATCGCGCGCTCGCTCGTGGCCAACAACGACCTGGTGCAGCAATGGGCGAAGGGCCGCGATAGCCCGGAAAGGCCGTGCACCTATTGCAACAAGTGCCTGCTCAACGCCCCGAAGAATCCGATGGGTTGCTACGAGCTGCCTCGTTTCGCCAGCCGCGAAGCCATGATCGACGAATTGATGACGATCTACGCGACGCGTCCGACCCTGAATCTGCCGCCGGTTGCTGGAGGGCCATCCGCACCCGAGCTCTGCGGGCAACGCCGCAGCCAGCTCGTCGCAGAAAACGCGTGAGCGCAATGGACCAGAGATCCACCATCACGAGCCCGGATCCGCCCGTCACCTACGTGGAGACCGAGTTGCGCCGGCGGCGACGCCACGTGCTCGTGCCGGTGCTGATCGTGCTTGCGCTGCTGCTGGTGGTCGGCTTGGTCGTTGCCGGCCTCGGCGTGGCGGCCGCCAAGCGTCTCACGCGCAACAGCACGACGGCCTATCCGGACATCGTCGCCCATTTCGAGCGCGGGTCCATCGGCGCCGACGAAGGCAGCGGCATGCCCTATTGGGTCTGGCAGGCGCTGCCGCGCCTGTTCCCCGAGGCATTCAACGGCCGCACGGATTATCGCGCCTTCGGGTTTCTCTATCGCACCGGTGACCAGGGACGGCAGGAGGATCTGCCGATCGGCATTTCCAAGCGCGATTACCAAGGTGTCGATCTCGTCTGGTTCAACTGCGCGGTCTGCCACACCGGCACCTACCGCACGACCGAGAATGGCGCGCGCGTGACCGTTGCCGGCATGCCGTCGAACAATCTCGACCTCTATCGCTTCATCCGCTTCGTGCTCGAGGCCGGCGCCGACGAGCGCCTCGCCCCCGACACCCTGATCCCGGCCATGCAGGCGGCGGGCGCCAAGCTCGGGCCCATCGAGCGGCAGGTGTGGAGATACTATGTCATCCCGCGTGTGCGCGAAGGTTTCATCCAGCGGCGCTCGCGGCTGCAGCCATTTCTGGCGGAGCAGGCCGCCTGGGGACCGGGACGCGTCGACACCTTCAACCCCTACAAGCTTGTCCAGATGAAGACGGCGCTGGGCGCCATCGCGCCCGGCGAGCGCAATGGGGCCAGCGACTTTCCCTCCATCTTCAACCAGAAGCCGCGCGAGGGCATGCAACTACACTGGGACGGCAACAACCCGTCGCTGGCCGAACGCAATCTGTCGGCCGCGCTCGGCGCGGGCGTCACGCCCGAGACCGTCGATCACGCCGCAATCGAACGCGTGGCGGCGTGGCTCGGCGATCTCCAGCCGCCGCGCAGTCCGCATTCGGTCGACCCGGCGGCGGCGGAGCGCGGACGCGCCCTCTACATGAGTACGTGCGCGGCATGCCACGGCTTCCAGGGTCTCGATCGCTACCAGTTCACGGGCGGAAATCTCGGCAAGGTCGAGCCGAACAGCAAGCTCGGGACCGATCCGGGACGGCTCGATTCCTACACCGAGGCTTTTCGCCAGCGCCAGCTCAGCGAGTTGTTCGCCGGCACGCCCTATCAGTTCAAGCATTTCGTGAAGACCGACGGCTACGCCAATCTGCCGCTCGACGGGCTGTGGCTGCGCGGTCCTTATCTGCACAACGGTGCCGTGCCGACGCTGCGCGATCTGCTCGCGCCGCCCGCGCAGCGGCCGGTCGCGTTCCTGCGCGGCATCGACCTCATCGATGGCAAGAACGGCGGCTTCGTGTCGCCGCCATGCGAGCCCGGTCGGCCGCAACCGCAGGGGTTCTGCTACGACACCCGGTTGCCCGGCAATGGCAATGGCGGCCACATCTACGGCACCACGTTGTCGCCGACCGACAAGGATGACCTCATCGCCTATCTGTTGACCTTCTAGGAACGCTCGATGCCGACAACAGCGGCCACCCACTCGACTGAACCCGGCGCGCTCCGCTGGTACCGGTGGCTGGTCTGGGCCGGCATCGTCAGCAATATCGTTGTTTCCGTTGTCAGCATAATCTATCCGGCCGAGGTACTGGCGTTCGTCGGTGTCGATCCGGCTACGCCGCTGATCTGGCCGCGTCTGGCAGTGATGCTGCTCGCGCTTCTCTCCATATTCTATATTCCCGCGGCCCTCGATCCCTGTGCGCATCGTTTCTCGGCGGTCTTCGCTGTAGTGTGCCGGTTTGCCGGCACGACCTTCTTCGCCGTGGTGGGCGGTCGCTACATTCCGTTCTCTCTGTTCGACTTCGTCTTCGGCGCGCCGCAGGCGATCTGTCTTTATCTCGGTTGGCGGCAGATGAAGGCGGGCGGGCGCACTGCTGGTGCGCGGGGGGTTGCCGTGCTGGCCAGCCTGCTTGCTGCTGCGTTCTTTTTCTGGAGTGTCTTTCAGTGGCTGATGGCACCGGTCGTGCCGGCCTTCGCGTCCGATGAGGAGCATTTCAAATATGGGTCGATCGGCAACGACGGCGCCACCGGCATTCCGTATCCGATCTGGGTCGCCATGCCGGCGGTCTGCGCCCACCACCTGCCGCGTCCGCAGGGCTACGCCGCGTTCGGTCTGCTTTACGAACCTGGACGGAATCCGACCGTTGACTCCCCTGTCGGCTTCTCGCGGGCGAAGGTCGGGGTCGAGCGGATGTCGATTAACTGCGCGGTTTGCCACACGGTGCGAGCGCGGCTTGCGCCGGATGCGGAGCCGAAGCTCTATGTCGGCGCGGCCGCCAACACCATCGACATCCAGGGATACCAGCGTTTCCTTTCGCGCTGCGCGGCGGACGACCGATTTACTGCCGACAATCTGATTCCGGCAATGGCGGATAAGGTCAAGCTGTCGTGGCTCGATCGTCTCGTTTATCGCTTTGCCCTCATCCCGTTCGTGCGCAAGCAGTTGTTGGAACAACGGGAAGCTTTCGCCTGGACGAACGGGCGCCCGGCCTGGGGACCGGGCCGGATCGATCCGTTCAATCCGGTCAAATTCGGAATGCTGCATCTTGCCGACGACGGGACGATCGGCAACAGCGACATGCAAACGGTATGGAACCTGAGCGCACGCGAGCGAATTCGCTCGCCCTCGCCGTTTCATTGGGATGGCTTGAACGACTCGCTGCGGGAGGTAGTGATCAGTTCGGCGCTCGGCGACGGCGCGGTCGCGAAGGAGTTCAACTACCCGGCCATGGAGCGCATTGAGCGCTTCCTACGTAACCTGCCAGCGCCACCATCTCCACACCGGCCCGACGCTGCAGCCGTCGAACGGGGCAAGGTCGTATTCGCGGCCAATTGTGGCGAATGCCATGCCCGCGACGGCAGACGCACGCTCACCGTGATTCCTGTTTCGGAGGTGGGCACCGACATCCACCGTTCGCAGATGTGGACCGAAGCCGCTCGCGACGCCTACAACAATTACCGCCAGGGCCGCGATTGGGGATTCAAATCCTTCCGCAAGATCGCTGGCTATGTCGCCGAGCCGCTCGACGGTTTGTGGCTCAACGGGCCGTATCTTCACAACGGCTCCGTTCCGAGCTTGCGGGACCTGCTGGAGCCGCCGGCACAACGGCCGGTCACCTTCGTACGCGGGCTCGATGTGGTGGACGGGCGCAACGGCGGCTTCATCGCCCCGTCCTGCGATCCGCGCCAGGACCTGGCGGAAGGCTTCTGCGTCGATACCCGGCTCGTCGGTAACGGCAACGGCGGGCACGTCTATGGCACGAGCCTACCGGCGTCCGAGAAATCCGACCTCTTGGCCTATCTTCTGACCTTCTGACGCCCTGGAGAATGTCATGACGGATGCTCTCTCGATCGGCTGGACGGTGGCGCAGGCGGCAACCGCGCGCACCGCTTACCGCCGACTGCTCGGCTTCGTGTTGATCGTTCAGACAGCGCTCGGCCTCATCACCATCGTGGCCCCGGTCTGGCTGGTGCGGGCCGCCGATCTGCCCGCTGTTTCCGCGGCCGGCTGGGTGCGGCTGTGGGGTGTCATGTTGCTGATCACGGCCGCCCTGTATTTGCCCGGCTGGATCGAACCGGTCTACGCACGTCTGCCGAACGTGATCGGCATCCTCGCTCGTTTCGCCCTGGCGGTTGCTTATTTTGGCCTTGGCCAAGGCCTGCGGTGGTTCGCGTTATATGAATTGGTGATCGCTATCGCGTTGGCTTGGAGCTATGGCCGGTTG
>DASSJW010000566.1:0-3732 GCA_035690995.1 Xanthobacteraceae bacterium | reverse complement strand
CCTGTGGCTTCACCAAGCACATCCGGATCGAGCGAAGCTGAGGCCGGCGCAGACGCCGGTGCGCTCGACGGCCGTCGCCGCCACCTGCAACGCGGTTCCGAAGGCGCCCCCCTCGATTCGACGCCGCGGCCCCGATCAAGTAATCCCCGCCCTTGACCGTCGAGCGCGGGCCACGCCGGACTGCCACTCTGCCGGAATTGCGTTATGATGGGCTCTCGTTTGGAGTTGATCGTCATGGATACTGCCAAGGTGGCGTGGAAGGTGCTGCGCGTCTCGCGTTGGGTGCTGTGGGTCGCTTTTCTTGCCTACTGCTTTTATCTGCATTTCTTCGGCGCGGCCGAGTACAACCAGTTCGGCCATCTTCCGTTCGCGACCGAGGTCACAATCTTCGCCTTGGGCACGGCGCCGGTGTTCGCAGGGCTCCTTGAGATGATGATGCGCGAAAGAGCCGGGGTTCCAAGACCGTCCTACGGCGGTTCGAAGGAGCCGGCCGCGCAGTTGCGCGACCGGGCCTGATTTCCTCTTGCACGGGGGACGCGGTCTCTCCTCGCGCGCGGGTCGGCACTCGTCGGGCGCGGGCCGGCGAACAAGTTGGCGAGCATCGCGATAAGGCACAATCCGCCAACGGCGGACGTCGTCAGAAATGACTCGTCAGGCGAGCGCTCGATCGGTGACGCATGCCTCCGGACGGGCGACAGCCACCAAAGCGGCCACGAGCGGTCGCACATCCGTCACGTTGAAATCTTCGCGGACGAAGATGCCCACCATGAAATTGCCGAGCGGCGGGAGCGTGTCCTCTTCGATCACGAGGTTTGGCGGAACCAGCCGTCGCGTCAGCGGCAAATAGCCGAGCCCCGCCGCGACGGCCGCGAACCGCGCACCGAAATCGACCGCCGAGAACACGATTTGATAGGGCCGCTTGCTGCGCTTGAGCGCATCGGTGGCGATCTGATCGACCCGAAGCACGTTGGGAGAGCTGATGAGCGGCACCGGGCCGTCAGGCGCCGCGAAACCGCTCGCTCTCACCCATCCTATTTCCTCCACCCAGGAGCCCAACGCATCGGCCATGTCCTGCGCCTCTCCATACGCGAACGCGATATCGAGATATCCCAGGCGCAGCATGCGCAGGACATTCGGAGAGTTGTCGCAGCAGATTTGCAATTGGGCCCTTGGGGCCTTCTGGCGTATTTCTTCGACGATCTTAGGAAGGACGCTTTTCGCGAACAGGTTCGGAACACCAAGGCGAACGATCTGCAGGCCGGTCTGGCTTCCACATTCGAGAATGATCTTGTCGTTGATCGACAACAACCGCTGCGCCGATTTCAGAATCTCCGATCCGGTCTCGGTGAGATTGATGCCGGCCAATTTCTGGTCGATGATGTCGCTGCCGATGATGATTTCCAATTTTCTGATCTGCTGAAGGACGGCGGGCTGCGTGAGTTGCAGCAATTGCGCCGCCTTGGTCACGCTGCGGAATTCGCACACCGTCACCAGCGTTCGCAGGAGTTCGGTAGGAAGATTTGTCTTTATGCTTTCGGCAAACATTGCTCGCCTCAGACGTTAGGACTGACAATGCTCCGGCGAACCGCCCACCCGCGGTGCGCTTACGCGCCTCACTGCGTCTTCAAATCGAGGTCCTTGGCTAGAGCTGAATCCTTTTCTCGCTGAGCTTTGACGATGCGGGAAAACTCCTCCGGGGTGTCGAGAACCGGCTCCATCCCCAGCCCCAGGAAACGCTTGCGGACCCCTTCGTCCTGCTGCGCCGACGCCAAGGCCGCGCGCAGCCGTTCGACGACCGGACGAGGGGTCTGGCCCGGCGCAAACAAGCCATGCCAGAGCGCGACATCGTATCCCGGTATGCCCTGCTCCGCGATGGTTGGGATATCAGGCGCCAGGATTGAACGGGTGGAGCCCGATACGCCAAGGATGCGCAACCCATCGTTCCGGCGCGACAAGGCATCCGGTGCCGCGAGCAACCCGAACTGCAGCTCGCCGCTGATCGTGTCCTGAATCTGTCCGGCGGAGCCCCGGTAGGGAATGCCGACGAAGTTGGTTCCTGCCATCTTGTTCAAGAGCGCCGTCGCGAGGTGCGTGGCCGTTCCCGGTCCGGGATGCCCATAGCGGACGACCTGCGCGGGATCCTTGCCGGCCGCGATCAGATCGCCGACCGTCTTCAGCTTGGATTTTTCAGGAACCACCAGGAAAAACGGCGACGTCATCACCCGGGAGATGGGCTGGAACGCGGTCGCGGGGTCGTACGGAACCTGTGCGCCGAGCGCGTTCGTCACCGGACCGGAGGTGCTGATGAGCATCGTGTATCCGTCGGCAGGCGCATGGGCCACGAACCCGGCGCCCAGGGACTGATTTGCTCCGGGCCGATTGTCGACGATGATCTTTTGGCCGAGGTCTTGCGACATCACCGGCTCGATCAGACGCGCAACGATATCGATGCCGCCGCCGGCGGGCGCTCCGACGACCAGCTTGATGAGCCGGGACGGAAATTCCTCGCAACTTGCGAAGCCCTGTGCGTTTACGAACAGCGCGGCTGCCAGCAATAGTTTCGTCATCGCACGCTTCATTGCGATAGCGCCTCTCTCTATCCGAGCTTGACCGACAAGCGGTCGTGCCGCTAACCAAGTTTAGTAGCCACTATAGCCAGATCCGCATGCTTCTTCACGTGTATTTTCATCCCCCGACACGCATTATTACCGGTTTCCCAACCATCGATTGAATGGGCACAACGGCAAGGATGCCGTGCCAGGAGAACGGAATGCCCATTCGAATAGGGACCGGTGAGCGTGGCGGCACGTTTCACACCCAGGGATTGGCGCTCAAGGCGGTGCTGGACCGGATCCCGCAAACTGCGGGCGTCGAGGTGGTGGAATCGCCTGCGGGGATCAGTATCGAAAACGCCAATCGTCTCGACGCCGGCGATATCGATTTCGGCATCATATCGGCGCCATGGGTCGTCGCCGCAAGCCAAGGCACGGCGCCCTTCATGCACGCCATCGACCTGCGCATCGCGGCACCGATGAATCTCGGCCCGAATTTCTTCATTTGTCGCGCCGACTCCAGGCTGCGGACGGTCGCTGATCTACGCGGCAAAAGGGTGGCCGTGGGTATGAAGGACGGCGGCATGGCGCCGCATGCCGAGGCGGTCTTCGCGGCCCTCGGAATCGGCCCCGGCGATCTGGAGCGCGTTTATGTCGACTTCGCCGAAGGTGCCGAGATGCTGGCCACGGGCGCGGTCGACGCGCAGTTTCAATGCCCGGTCCCGAACCGGGTCATCAATGACCTGAGCGAGCGCGTACTGCTGCGCGTTCTGTCCTACGACGCTGCGCACCTCGATGCGGCGCTTAAGGCCATCCCGCACGATCGACGCATCATGATGAAAAAAGGCGCGTTGCGGGGGCTCGACCAAGACGTGCCGCAGCTTGGCGTGCTGAACCTGCTGGTCACGCACGCGCGTAGCGATGCCGCCACCGTCGAGCACGTGGTGCGCGCTATCGTACTGGCGGCAACTGAGTTGGGCCGGATCGATCCGCTCTTTGCCGGATTGGCCGATCTCCTCGAGATGTTCAGGCACAACAGCAAAGCCGCGCCGGAATTCGGCGGCGTGGAACTGCATCCAGGCGCGGTCCGCGCTTACCAGGAGCTGGGTTTTTTGCGCTAGATCGATGGATCGGCATTTGCGCATCGGCGCTTGACCCAGGTTCGCAAACACCTGTCACA
>DASSJW010000565.1:0-3515 GCA_035690995.1 Xanthobacteraceae bacterium | reverse complement strand
TCGGCATCGAGACCGACCTGATGGCTGGCATGGCCGGTGCGCATCGGCCCGCCGCGCGGCTGCGACATGTCGCCGACCAGGAGCCCGTGCCAGCCGGTCCTCGGCGCCTTGTCGGCCAGCCGTTCCAGGAATTGCACCAGGTTGGGATGGCCCCAGTTGCGGTTGCGCGACAGCCGCATCACCTGCCAGGTCGCGCCGTTGATCGGCAGCGCCATGGCGCCGGCGAGGCAACCCTTGGCGTAGAAGCCGATGGTGCGCGCTTCCATCTTCGCCGGCGCGGTTTTGCGGCCGAACAATTCCTTCGCCGGGGTAGCAGGATCATCGGGATGCGCGAGCGGCGGCAGCGGCTCGGGATTGACGCTGCCCCGGTCCTGGGCGGCGCCGCCTTGCGGCATCCACAAGAGAGCGGTGCACAGCAATGGCGCGGCGCGGCGCGCGGCGTTGCGCCACGCTGCGCCAAACGGCGCGTTCATCGTCGTCGTCATGCTCGCGGCATCCGAATTGAAATGAGGCCGCCCCTGCCGGGGCGCCGGACGGCCGAGTCGGCCGCGAAACCCCGCCTGCCAGCCGGGTAAACCGCGGGATTTGGCGCGTCAAGCGGAATGCGGCGGCGCACTCAAGGGTTCGCCGAACGTATCAGAGGAGCGCCGGTAGGTAGTATGATACTCAAGCTCTATTCCTTGCGCCGAGCCGCCACGGCGCGGGCGCGACGCCGGTAGGCCTCGGCCAGGCGCGCGGCGGGGTCGTGAAAAAGATCGGCTTCGCCGCCGGCGAGCTTGAGCAATCGCTGCTCGGTCACCGCATGCGGTTCGATGCTGCCGTCGCCGCGAATATGCCCGGGCGCCAATCCTCGCCCGGCCAGTGCCCGGCCGACCAGCAGGCAACGGTGGCAATCCAGCGGGTCGCGTTCGGAGCAAAGCAGGCAGACGCGATGGCGGACGGTTTCATCGACGACGCGGTCGAGTCCGGCACGAAATTCCGGCTGTTTCGCCATCGCCTCGTAGTCGGCGATGCCGTCACAATAAAGTGTCGGGTCGCGTGGCCGGCCGCCGAGCGCGTCGCCGAGGGCGACATAGGCTATGCCGTTGGCCGCGAGCCGGGCCGCCAAGGCCTTGCTCGAGAACCACGGGCACCAGCGCGAGAATGGCACCGAGCGCACATCGACGATGGCGCTGACGCCGGCGTCCTTGAGCAACGCGATGAAGCGATCGGCCGGCAGGTTGGAGTGGCCGATGGTCAGGAGGTCGGCCGCAACAGTGGCGTCGCTCATGACACGCCGGCATCCCGCTCTGCAGGCCGCCGCTCTCCCGGTCGCGCGTCAGGTGACATCGCGCTCAGCGTGCGGTCCGCCGCTTGCGGGTCGCCGCCGCCTTCTTGGCCGAACGCGAACGCGCCGCCGCGGGGCGACTGGCAGCGGCGCGTCCGCCCAGACGCCCGCCTTTGCGCGAGGAGGCGTGGCTGACTTTCTTGCCGCGACCGGAGCCGCTCTTCTTGCCGCCGCCGGTCTCCTTGTTGACCGTCGCCCAGGCGCGCCGCTCGGCTTCATCCGCCGGGATGCCGCGCTGCTCGTAGCCTTCCTCGATGTGTTGCGCCTGGCGTTTCTGCTTGTTGGTGTAACTCGATTTGTCGCCGCGGGGCATGACGTCTCTCCTCGATTGGTTTCCATCAACTCAGTGTGAATCAATGTTCCGTTCCGACACTGGTTCCCAAATCTTCGCGGAACCCCGCGCCGTGACAATCGTTTTCCTTCAGACATGCATTCAGGGAGAACGTGATGGCGATAGCAACCCAAAACCAAACGCTTGATCGGCGGGAGACCGCAAGCCTTATCGGCAGCGACAAGGTGGAAGGCACCCCGGTCTATCGCTCGAATGGCGATCGCGTCGGGCAGATTGAGCGAGTCATGATCGACAAGCTGAGCGGCAAGGTCGCCTATGCCGTGATGAGCTTCGGCGGCTTCCTCGGCATCGGCGAAGACTACTATCCGCTGCCGTGGTCGCTCTTGACGTACAATCCGCGACTGGAGGGTTACGAGGTCAATGTGGGCGAGCAGCAGCTCAAGGGTGCGCCGAAATATTCCAGGCACGAGAGCTGGGATTGGTCCGACCGCACCCGCGATAAACAGGTCTACGACTATTACGGCGTCGGCCCCTACTGGGCCTAAGCCGGTACAAGAAACAGATGGAGGCCACTGCGAGCCCCCGGCCACGGCCGGGGGCTTTTTCATGCATCCGCAAGCGTGGACCTCCCGGACGCGCTCCAACCTCCCTGGAATTTGGATTTATTTGTTACATTTCGCGCGTCTCGCTGCGTCGCCCCGTCGACACGCGAGCTGATCTAGACTGCCGAATCGATCATCGAGGGGAGGGAATGGGACATGAGGTGCCACCAGCACTGCGCTTCCCGGGACGTTGTAGCGAGCCGACGCTCTTTCATCGCCGGTATTGCCTGTACAGCGCTCGTCCCGTCGGCTGCGCTGGCGCAATTGTCGGGCCCGGGATCCGACGTGGATGTCCTATTCATGCGCATGGCGATCGAGGAAGCGCGGCAGGGCGACTTCCCATTCGGTGCCGTGATCGTGCGGGACGGCGCGGTTATTGCCCGCGGGCGCAACCTCGGACGCACCACCAGCGATCCGACCGCGCATGGTGAGATGGTCGCGATCCGGCGGTGCCTGGCCGAGCATGGCCCCGCCGCGTTGCGCGGCAGCACGCTCTACACGTCGGGCGAATCCTGCGCGATGTGCATGGGCGCGATCATCTGGTGTCACATGGGGCGGCTGGTCTTCGGTGCGTCGATCGCGCAACTCGCCACCAAGATCGACCAGATCATGCTGACCGA
The DNA here is from genome assembly GCA_035690995.1 of Xanthobacteraceae bacterium. GTDB lineage: Bacteria > Pseudomonadota > Alphaproteobacteria > Rhizobiales > Xanthobacteraceae > VAZQ01. The sequence goes on along the minus strand of DASSJW010000565.1, from coordinate 674 downwards.
TACCGAGATCTCCGCGAAGGCGCCGTTCGCCCCGATCGCGATCACCGGCGGCGTGCTCGCGGACGAGGCGCTGGCCTTGTTTACGAAGTAAATGCCACATCGTTGTTTCGCGACTGCGCTGTCGACGTCATTCGCTGGTGGGAGATGTCCATGATCGCTCTGCGTGCGGCAAAGGCGGCGACGGTCGCAGCCGTCGCCCTGTTCGCCAGCCTGGTCGCGTTCGGAAATCTCACCGACTACAACACCAATTTCGTTTTCGTCGAGCACGTTCTGTCGATGGACACGATCTTTCCGTTCTCGACCATCAAATACCGGGCCATCACCAGTCCCACGCTGCACGAGGCGGCCTACGCCATCATCATCGCCGCCGAGGTGCTGATCGCGGTGTTGTGCTGGATCGGCGCGCTCATGCTCCTGCTTCGGCTGCGCGCCGATGCCGCAACATTCAATCGCGCGAAGACGTTTTCCGTCCTCGGCCTCGCATTGGGCTTCCTGCTTTGGCAGGTCGGCTTCATGTCGATCGGCGGCGAGTGGTTCGGGATGTGGCAGTCGCAGCAATGGAACGGCGTGCCGAGCGCGTTCCGATTCGTCATGACCATCATCGCGGTGCTGATCTTCGTGGCGATGCCGGATCAGGAGCTCGATCGACAGCGGACCTCGTCAAGCGAGTAACG
>DASSJW010000564.1:0-3189 GCA_035690995.1 Xanthobacteraceae bacterium | reverse complement strand
CCGCGCCTGATCGCGCAGGTGTCGTCGCAGGACATTCGCAACGCACTGCTGGAGCTGGACGGCGACGACATCGATGCGCTGTTGACCCTCGGTACCGCATTGCCTGCGGCGAGAGTCTCCGCCGAGGCCGAGCGCTGGCTGGGCAAGCCGGTGCTCGCGGTCAACGTGGTGTCCTATTGGCACGCGATCCGCCAATGCGGCGTGGATGATCGCGTCCTCGGCCACGGGCGGATCCTGGAGGAGTTCTAGCACGCGCCCCGTTGGGCTCGACACAGAACAGCTGCCAAATACTCGGTATGCTCCACAGGGAAAAATCTCGCGACAACAAGGGAATTTGCACCGCGGCGCCAGTGTGCCCGGGATCGGGGTAACTTTGGTCCATCGGGGATGGGTCTTTTCGGCCGGGGGCTCAATCCTTTTGCCCGCGCTCGCGATACCAACGCTCCGCGCCTGGATGGAGTGGGACATCCATCGGCGTGCTGTCGCTCTCGCACCCCATGTGCGAAGCGGTCCCACCGGTTCCCTTCTCCCAGGGAATCTCCGCTTCGCGCGCGGCGAGGGCGTCGCAGATGTCGTAGGCGACCTGCTCCGGAAGCGACACATTCGCGTAAATCGGCCACCCGCTGAAATCGAATGTGTCGGCATCCCGAGCTAGGCGCGGGAAGCGGGCCTTCGGAAGAGAAACTTTTCGCCATCCGAGCCGCCCCATAGCATCGAACTCGGTCGGCTCAATCGCGATCGGCGTTAGACCAGCCGCCAGCGCCTCATCGAGCCAGACCTTGATGCCCTCGTCGAATACCGCGTCGATTTCGCCGCGGCTGAGCGGCCCCAGGCGGCGAATATCAGAGGGCCCGCCGCAGAGGACGAGGCGCCCGCCCCATGATTCGATGTCCTTAAGCGCAAAGCCGTGGAGCGCGAACGCCTGATCGATCAAGACAAGCGTCGAGTGGGTAGGATCCTCGCGAACCGAGACGCGCAACGGATATCGTTTCGCCTTGATGTCTGCGAGCGAGCGGATCCCCGTCCGCGGGTGGATCATGAACACGAAACGGTCCCAGCTGGGATAGACCGCGACGATGCGCACGGGAAGCGGCGCGCTGAACAAACCGACCCCACGATAGGCTTGCGTGAGCAGCGCGGAAGGATTGACGAAAGCCAAGTCGACACCGTCGCCCTTCGCAACCTGCTCGGCGAGGATGGCGGAGCCGGTCGCGAGCCTCAGCCAGGGCCGGAAGGTCGCGCCGGAGCCGCTGCCGATTGTGATGATCATATCGCGATTGCCGCCATAAGGAGTCGCAGGATTGCCCGCGAGGTGGAGGCCGATCTCCCAGAGCGTCTTGGCGCGAACGAAGTTTGCGCCTTTCGGTAGCGGTTCCATGTCGAGCATCTCCGTGCGGTGAAAAGCGTGTGTACTATGCCGCGCTCGACGACCCTTAAGGCTGCGCGGGTTACCGCGACGTCGCTGCTGTCAATTCGGCCGGAACGATTCGTTGATCGGCGCCACGGCGGGCGTCCTGGCGGCAGGCATCAACGCCAATGTCCGGATCAGCGCCGCTTCCTCCCCTTGGTCAGGCTCGGGCGCTTTTGCTGCTTGGCTCGTTTCGCGGGCCGGACCTTACGCCTCGACCTTAGCCGGTCTCGCAGCCGCTGGGTTGCGCCTTCGTCGAGCGACATGCTGCCTCGGAGCACCACGCCGTAGAGTTCATGCGCGGCCCGTCGGGAAATCAGCCCCTCCGCGGCATCCGCGGCGACGAGCGCGGCGTCCCGTTCCAGCGGATCGCCCCACCCGCCTCCGCCACCGGTGCGCACGATCGCCAGGGAGTTGAGCGGGACCGGGATATTGGCGCCGGTAATCCACTTGAACGCCTTTTCGCCCGGCAGCTTGAGCAGATTGCCGCCCGGCTCGCCGGCCGTGCCTCCCGCGATCCCCCAGGGCGGGCACTTGCTGCGCCTCGTTCGCTCGAAATTCCACTTGCCCTCAACCAGGTTGCGCACTTTCATGTCGAGCCCGAGCCCGCCCCGGTACCTCCCGGCGCCACAGGAATCCCGCCGCAATGCCCGGCTTTCGACCAGCACCGGGCACTTGAGCTCGATACCCTCGATCGAGCCATTGCGCACGTCGCCCTGGCATACCGAGACGGTCGCGGATTCGCCGTCCTCGAACGGCCGGCCGCCCCACCCGCCGCCTTCGATACTCTGCACGATAAAGCGGCGCTTGGTCTTGGGGTGCAGCCCGAAGAACACGACAGATCCGCCGAGCAGGCCATGATGGCCAGCCGGAACACGGTCTGGCATCGCCTTGGCGAGCGCCACCACGATCGCGTCCACGACGGTCGGCACGATGGCGCTCCAGCCCGACATGGGTGCCGGGAATTTGGCCATCATGATGTTGCCTTCCGGAATGACGACCTTGAGCGCGCGGAACGAACCTTCGTTGACCGGATCGAGCGGACCCGTGAGCGCCTTGTAGGCGACACGCGCACCGGCATAGGTGCGTGAATTGATAGCGGCCTTGCGCTCGGCCGAGCAGCCGGACAGGTCGATGATCATGTCGCTGCCCTTGATCGTGATCCTGACCCGGATCGGGACTTCCTCGTCGCGGATCAGACCGTCGTCATCGATCGAAGCCTCGGCCTCGTAGGTGCCGTCAGGAAGTTGCGCCACCACGTTACGGCACTTCTGCTCGGTCTCGTCAAAGACTTGCGAAATGCCGGCGAGGATCGTGTCCTTGCCGTACTTGTCGAACAGCTCGTCCATGCGGCGCGCGGCAAGGCGACATGCGGCCATTTGCGATTTCATGTCGCCGAGCGACGATTCCGGAAACCGAATGTTGTCCTTGATCACGCGGTAGAGCGTCTCGTTGAGCTTGCCCTCCTCATAGATCTTGAGCTGGTCGAGCTGGAGCCCTTCGAGCCAGGGATCCGCGACCGTCGCGCCGGCGCCAAATCCGGTGCTCTGTCCACCGACGTCGATCCAGTGCGCCCGCACCATGCAGAACATCAGAAGCTCGCCCTTGTAGAAATAGGGCATGTAGATGACGACGTTATTGAGATGCTGTCCCGCGACCGCCTGATGATTTGTGATGACCACATCGCCCGGCTTGAAGCCGTCCCTGCCGTAGCGCTTCATGCCGTCGACGACCAGGACGCCGAGATCGGCAACGAAGTGGGAGACGCCGCCGACATTCTG
>DASSJW010000563.1:0-2571 GCA_035690995.1 Xanthobacteraceae bacterium | reverse complement strand
TGCGGCGGCGGACTGTAGAAGATATCGAGCCGGCCGAGCGGAGGCGGCGCCCAGCCCAGGTGATAGTAGAAGACGTAGATCAGGATCAGCCCGGTGAAGAACACCGGCAGCGACACCCCGGCGGTGGCAATCACGCGGCAGGCGTGATCGATGAGCGAGTTCGGGCGCGTGGCCGCGAGGATTCCGAGCGGCACCGCGATCAGCACCGACACGATCAGCCCCAGCAGGGTGAGCTCGGCGGAGGCAGGCAGGCGGGTCTTGATCTCCTGGCCCACCGGCTGTCCGGTCGTGAGCGAGTTGCCGAGATCGCCGTGCGCGAGATCGTCGACGTAGCGGACGAACTGGATGTAGAGCGGCTTGTCCAACCCGAGCTTCACGCGAATCTGCTGGATCGCCTCGGTGGTGGCGGCGGGGCCGGCGAAATAGGCCGCGGGATCGCCAGGGAGCGCCCGCGTCAGCAGGAAAGTGACGATCACCACGCCGATCAGGCTCGGCACCGCCATCATCATGCGTTTGAGGATCATCATCAGCATGGCTGGTCTCCCACTCGCGTGTCCCGGCCAAGCGCGCACTTGCGCGCGCGAGCCGGGACCCAGGGGCGTAGGGTGGGCAAAGGCGCGAGACCAGAATTCATCTGCTGCCCCGAAAAACGGAGCAGCGCCTTGCCCACGCGTTGAGTGCATGCATCAGACATCCGGAGACGCGTGGGCACGGCGCGCACGAAGCACCATCCCGCGGCGCGGCCGTCGCATTGCGCGCCTTTGCCCACCCTACGCATTGCTCGTCCGGGACACGACAGTCACCATCGGTGACTCACCCCTTCACCAGGGCGCGGTAGTCGAGGCGGCGGTGGAACCAGTACTGATAGCCCGAGACGTTCTTCTGCATCGCGACGTTGACGTAGGGCTGGTAGAGCGGGATGCGCGGGATGTCGGCATAAGCGAGATCGACGAAGCCCTTCACGTCCTTGTCGTAGCTCGCCTTGTCGCCTTCCGCCGCGGCGGTGACCGCGCCGTCGATCAGCGCGTCCATGTCCTTCGACTGGTAGCTCATGGTGTTGAAGATCGAATTCTTGCCGTGATAGCACCAGATGAAGAAGTACTCGGGATAATCGAGCCAGCCCGAAAACACGTTGGTGTAGAGCGGCAGCACCTTCTTGTTGAGCTCGGTGCGCCAGGTCGCTCCCGGGATCTTGTTGATCGTGCACTTGATGCCGATCTGCGCGAGGCTCTCCTGCGTGAGCACGCAGAGCGGCTCGTTGACGCCGGCAAAACCCAGATCGAACGAGAGCGTGGTGTCGAAGCCGTTGGGATAGCCGGCTTCCGCCATCAGCGCCTTGGCCTTGGCGATGTCGGTGTTGAACTTGTGCGGCTGCGGCCACGCCACCTCGGTCGGCGCATCGGCCGCCGCGCCGAACATCGGCTTGGCGAGGCCGAACAGCACCGCGTCCATGATCTTCTGGTACGGAAGGGCGTAGGCGACGGCCTGGCGCACCTTCAGATTGTCAAAGGGCGGAGTCTTCACGTTCATGCCGATGTATTGAATGCCGTTGGAATACGGCGTCGACACGATGTTGAGCTTGCCGATGTTCTTGAGCTCGACGAAATCCTTGTTCGGCAGGTCGTAGGAAATGTCGGCATCGCCGCGCTCGAGCAGCGCGCGCCGGTTGCCGGCGGACGGCACCATGCGCCAGACGATGCGCCGCACCTTCGGCAGCGGCCCGCCCGTCCACTTGTCGTTGCGCTCGAGGATCACCTCGGTGCCGGCGTTCCAGCTCACCACCCGATAGGCGCCGCCGCCGGCGGTATTCTGCTTGGTGTATTCGAGGCCCCAGGGATCTTTTTCGGTGGCGTGCTTCTTGACCAGCTCGGAATTCATCACCGCCGGCACGATCACCGCGAGATCGGGGACGGTCAGCCGGTCCTTGCGCAGAAAATCGACGCGGATGGTGTTGTCGTCGACCACCACGAACTGCTCGGGCTTGGTCAGCGAGCCGGCGCCCATCTGAAAGGTGGGAAAGCCGCCGACGGTGACGGCGCGGTCGAACGACCATTTGACATCCTTGGCGGTGACCGGCGTGCCGTCGTGGAAGACCGCGTTCTTCTTCAGCTTGAAGGTGACGGACATGTCGCCGAGTTTCATGTCGTCGGCGAGCTCCATCTTGAACTTGTCGCGGTCGTAATATTGCGTCCCGTTCTCGAGCGTCTTCATCTCATGGCTGATGAGACGGTCGTAGCAATTCCAGGACACCTCGTAGCCGGGCACGTTGGTGCCGACGCCGTGGATGTCGATGTTGTTGGGACCGCTCTCGGACACGATCAGCAGAGTCTCCTGGCGCGCCTGTGCCTTGGCCGGAGACCAGACCGCCGGCGCCGCCGGCAGAACGCCGCCCGCCGCGAGGGCGGTCATCGATTTCAGGAATTCGCGACGCTTCATGCCAACCTCCAATCGGATCGTGCCCGATCGAGGTTCCGCAAAGGTCGTGCCAGGAACGGAACAGCGTCCGTAATCTTTCATAACCGACTGACGCGGATACGAAATCGAGCAGCGCGCGGGCGCGCAGGCGGGCTA
>DASSJW010000562.1:0-15794 GCA_035690995.1 Xanthobacteraceae bacterium | reverse complement strand
ACCAGATGGTCGACCGCGAGAGCGGCCGCGTGGTCGAGGGTGCCCCGGACGAGGCCACTGAAGTGTGGACCTTCCTGCGCGCACGCGGCGGGCATTGGCTGGTGTCGGCGATCCAGCAGACCTGACGCGCAAGCATAAACGTGAGGAATGGCCGGGCTCGTCCCGGCCATTTTTTTGAAAGCAGGCTTGCTAGACCCCGCCTGCACGCGCCTTGGCGCACCCCACCGAGCACGCGCTATTTCGGCGTGCCGTAACCGCCGGCTGTCGGCGTCTGGATGATGACCGCCTCGCCGGCATCGATCACGGTGGCGTCCGCGCCCTTGAGCTTCTCAACGCGCCCGTCGTTGCGTCGCACCGAGTTCTCGCCGACCTGGCCGGCCTCGCCGCCGGCGAGACCGAACGGGGGCACGCGGCGATGCCCGGACAAGATGGTGCAATCCATCTTTTCGAGGAAACGAATGGTGCGGCGAACGCCGTCGCCGGCATTCCATTCGCCGCGTCCGCCGGAGCCGGCGCGAATGTGGAAGTCCTCGAGCAGCACCGGATAGCGGAACTCGAGCACTTCCGGATCGGTGAGGCGGGTATTGGTCATATGCGTGTGCACGGCGTCGGTGCCGGGGAACCCCGGGCCTGCGGGCGAGCCCGAGCAAATCGTCTCGTAGTACTGGTAGCGAGCGTTGCCGAAGTTGAGATTGTTCATCGTGCCTTGCGCGGAGGCGAGCGCGCCAAGGGCGCCGAACAGCGTATCGGTCACGGCCTGCGACGTCTCCACGTTGCCGGCGACGACGGCGGCGGGATATTCCGGCGACAGCAGCGACTTCTTCGGAATGACGATGTGGATCGGCCGCAGGCAACCGGCATTCATCGGGATGTCGTCATCCACCATCACGCGAAAGACATAGAGCACGGCGGCGCGCGTGACCGGCTCGGGCGCGTTGAAATTGGTGTTCTGCTGCGGCGACGTTCCGGTGAAATCGACGGTCGCCTCGCGCTTATCCTTGTCGACGCTGATCCTGACCTTGATCCGGGTGCCTTGGTCCATCTCGTATTCGAACGATGCGTCGTGGATGCGGTCGATGACCCGGCGCACGCTTTCGGCCGCGTTGTCCTGCACGTGCTGCATATAGGCTCGCACCACCGGCAGGGTGAAATGCGCGACAGTCTTGCGCAACTCCTGCACGCCCTTCTCGTTCGCCGCGATCTGCGCCTTCATGTCGTTGACGTTCTGCAGCGGGTTGCGAGCGGGATATTTCGCGCCGGTGAGGAGATCGTAGAGCGCGCGCTCGCGGAATCGCCCGCGATCCACCAGCTTGAAGTTGTCGATATAGACGCCTTCCTCCTCGATCGTGATCGCGTTCGGCGACATCGATCCCGGAGAAATGCCGCCCACATCGGCGTGGTGGCCGCGCGAGGCGACCCAGAACAGGACATCGCGGCCGGCCTCGTCGAAAACCGGCGTGCACACCGTGATATCCGGCAGATGGGTGCCGCCGTTGTACGGGGCGTTGATGGCGTAGACGTCGCCCGGCGCGATCCGGCCCTTGTTCTCGCGAATGATGGTCTCGACCGCGCGGTCCATGGACCCGAGATGCACGGGCATGTGCGGCGCGTTGGCCACCAGCGTGCCGTCGGCGTCGAACACCGCGCAAGAGAAATCGAGCCGTTCCTTGATGTTGACGGAGTAGGCCGTGTTCTGCAGCGACACGCCCATCTGTTCCGCGATCGACATGAAGAGATTGTTGAATACTTCGAGCATCACCGGGTCGGCGTCGGTGCCGATCGCGCTCTGGCGCTTGAGCGCCACGGCACGCTCGAGCACGAGGTGGTTCTTGGCGGTGATGCTGGCGCGCCAGCCGTCCTCGACCACGATGGTCTGATGCGGCTCGATGACGATCGCGGGACCGTCCACGGCATGACCTGGCGCGAGCTGCGCGCGGGTATAGACCGTGGCCTCGTGCCATTGGCCGCGCGAAAAGAACCGGGTGCGGCGGGTCGGCGAGGGCAGCGGCTCGCCGGTCGTCGGCAGCACCGGCTCGGTGAACTTGGCGCCGCCGCCGATGGCCTCGACCGAGACCGCTTCGACCACCAGTTGCTTGGTCTCGTCGATGAATCCGAAGCGCGACCTGTGCGCCGCCTCGAAGGCGGACTTCATTTTTTCCAGCGTCATTGCGGACGCCGCCGCAGGGGGATTCCGGGTCTCGCCGCTGCGCGGCTCGCCGGGAATGACCGAATAGGCCGGCACCACCAGCGGGGTATCGGTGCCGGCGTAGCGGATGTGCGCGCGCGCGTGCAAGGTGACGGCACCGGGCGCCACGCCTTGGCCGATGACTTCGCTTCTCGCGTCGTCGCCGAGGCGGCCGGCCACCGTGCTGATCGACGCCAGCACCGCATCTTCGAGGGTTTCTTCGACCGCCTGCTGGCGCGTGGCGCGGATGTCGGCGAGGCCCATGCCATAGGCGGACAGCAGCGAGGAGAACGGATGGATCAGCACCTTGGTCATGCCGAGCGCATCGGCGACCAGGCACGCGTGCTGACCGCCGGCGCCGCCGAAGCAGTTGAGCGCATAGCGCGTCACGTCGTAACCGCGCTGCAAAGAGATCTTCTTGATCGCGTTCGCCATGTTCTCGACCGCGATCCGGATGAAACCGTCGGCCACGTCTTCGGCCGAGCGGCCGTCGCCGATGTCCTGTGCGAGTTGCGCGAACGCTTCGCGCACGGATTGCGCGTCGAGCGGCAGGTTCTGCTGCGCGCCGAAAATCCGCGGGAAGAAATCGGGGATGAGTTTTCCGACCATCACATTGGCATCGGTGACCGCCAGCGGTCCGCCGCGGCGGTAGCATTTCGGTCCGGGATTGGCGCCCGCGCTGTCGGGTCCGACCCGGAAGCGCGCGCCGTCGAAGTGCAGGATCGACCCGCCACCTGCCGCCACAGTGTGAATGAGCATCATCGGCGCGCGCATGCGCACGCCGGCAACCTCGGTCTCGAATGCGCGTTCGTACTCGCCGTCGAAGTGCGAGACGTCGGTGGAGGTGCCGCCCATGTCGAAGCCGATGAGGTGCGAGAACCCCGCCTCGCGCCCGCTCTCCGCCATCCCGACCACGCCGGCGGCCGGTCCGGACAGGATCGCGTCCTTACCTTGAAATAATTCCGCCGCGGTGAGGCCGCCGGAGGACATCATGAACATGAGGCGGGGGCTGTCGGCCCGGTTCGCGCGAGCGGCGGCATCGCCGCTCGCGGCAGAGGAGGGGCTCAGGTTTCTTGCGATCTTGTCTTTTGCGGTCGCGTCGCTAGCGCTCAGATCCCTCGCGACCTGGCCAACGTATTGCCGCAGGATCGGCGAGAGATAGGCATCGACGATGGTGGTATCGCCGCGGCCGACCAGCTTGATGAGCGGCGAGACCTCGTGGCTCACCGATACCTGCGGAAAGCCGATCTCGCGCGCGAGCGCGGCCACCTGCTGTTCGTGCTCGGGGTAGCGATAGGCATGCATGAACACGATCGCGACCGCCCTGATGCCGGCGGCGCGCGCGGCCGAAAGCTCGCGCCTCAGCGCGGCGAGGTCCGGCTTGCGCTCGATGGTTCCGTCGGCACGCACGCGCTCGTCCACTTCGAGGACGCGCTCGTAGAGCATTTCCGGCTTGATGATGTGGCGGGCGAAGATCTTCGGCCGCGCCTGGTAGCCGATCTTGAGGGCGTCGCGAAAACCCTTGGTGATGACGAGGAGCGTGCGCTCACCCTTGCGCTCCAGCAGCGCATTGGTCGCGACCGTGGTGCCCATCTTCACTTTGCCGATCACGCCGTGGGGAATCGGCTCGCCCGCCTTGACGCCGATGAGGTCGCGGATGCCCTGCACGGCGGCGTCGCCATAGGCCTCGGGATTATCCGAGAGGAGCTTGTGCGCAACCAGCGTCCCGTCCGGCCGGCGCCCGATCACATCGGTGAATGTGCCGCCGCGGTCGATCCAGAAATCCCATGTGTCGTCATGCCGTGCGCCGTCCATCCGCTTTGCCGTCCTTTACCTGGTCCGTCTCAATAAGGCTCCGGGCGGCGGAGACCAAGCGTCTCAGACCGCTCGACGCCGCATTGCCGTTGCCCCACAGTGAAAGTCAACGCCCGCAGCGGCGAGATGAGGGGAAGGAAACGCCGATCACCACCCGGTTTGCGACCGTGGGTAGCTTCTATCCAAACCAGCAGGCGGCAGTGGTCTGTTACGGCGCGCAATTCGTGACCACGCGTGCGGACGTCGGCAGGCGTTTCATGCAGGCCCATCTGCAAGGCGTGCGCGACTACAACGATGCGTTGAAAGATGGCCGCATTGCCGGGCCCAATGCGGAGGAGGTGATCGATGCGATCGCCCGCTACTCGGTGACCAAGGATCGCGACCTGGCTGAGGTCCGCCAGTACCGAATTTTATGAATTATCTAGTCCCAATATCGCTGCAATTTCGGCTATGATGTGAATGGGGGCGCCACGGGGATTCTTTGCCGATTTTTCCCGGGACGCCAAGGACCATGACAATGTTGCGATCTTCCGTGTTCGCAGCCGCCGCTGCGATGGCGCTGGTGACTGCGCCTGCCTATGCGCAGGTCAAGTGGGACCTCCCGTCCGCATATCCGGCCGACAATTTCCACAGCGAGAACCTTGCAGCCTTCGCCCGCGACGTCGCGGACGTCACTGGAGGCAAGCTGGCGATCAAGGTCTATCCCAATGCCTCGTTGTTCCCGGCGACCGCGATCAAGAGCGCGGTGCGCATCGGACAGGCGCAGGTCGGCGAAATCCTCCTTTCGGTGCACGAGGATGAAGATCCCATGTTCGGGATCGACGTCGTGCCGTTTCTCGCCGCGAGCTACGACGAAGCGCGCAAGCTGTGGCTGGCGTCCAAGTCCGCAATCGAGCGCAGGCTTGCGGCGCAGGGACTGATGGTGCTGTTCGCGGTGCCCTGGCCGCCGCAGGGCATCTACGCGAAGAAGGAGATCAATGCCGTCGCCGATATGCAGGGGCTTTCCTGGCGTGTGTACAACGCCGGCACCGAGCGCATCGCGCAAATCGTCGGCGCCTATCCCGTGACCATCCAGGCCGCCGACCTGCGGCAGGCGCTCGCGACCGGCTTGATCAACGCCTTCATGACCTCGAGCGCGACCGGCTACGACACCAAGGCATGGGAAACCATGACCTACTTCTACGACACGCAGGCCTGGCTTCCGAAGAACGTCACCTTCGTGAACAAGGCGGCCTTCGACCGGCTCGACAAGCCCACGCAGGATTCGCTGCTCAAGGTCGCCGCCGCTGCCGAAGCGCGCGGCTGGTGGCGGTCGCAGGACCGGACCAAATGGTACGGCGAACAGCTGGCCGCCCGCGGGATGAAGGTCCTGCCGCCGAGCGGGCCGTTGAAGGCCGGCCTCCATCAGGTGGGGGAGCGCCTCACCGGGGAATGGCTGACCCGGGCCGGCAGCGACGGACAGGCGGTCATCGATGCCTACAGAAAATTAGGCACGTAACAGCGGGCTGGCGATTGCGTATTGCTCGCCGCGCCCCCCTGAAAAGTGGCGGGGGCCCGGCGGGATGTCCGCCGAGCCCCCAATGTGCATCAGCCGGCCTGTAAGCCGGGTTCTGTATGGCGAGCGCGGTGAAGCGCTCGCGTGACGACCATTCCTCTGCGACGCCGGTTGCCCGACGCCTTCAGCAACCTACCCGGACGGCGTGATCCGGACATCGATCCCGACGATTGCTCGGAAAGCGATCGTCGTGCCGTCCCTATTCGGTCTTGCTCCCGGTGGGGTTTGCCCTGCCGCCTGCGTTACCGCAGGCGCGGTGCGCTCTTACCGCACCGTTTCACCCTTGCCGGTCCGTGCGGTCCTCCTCCGCGTGTGCGGAGAAGGGGCGGGACCGGCGGTCTCTTCTCTGTGGCACTTTCCCTGGGCTCGCGCCCGCCGGATGTTATCCGGCACCGTATGTCCATGGAGCCCGGACTTTCCTCTCAGGCCTGCCTTTCGGCCTTGGCCCGAGCAGCCGTCCAGCCGACTGACATCTAAGGCAATGGGGTGTCGACCGGCCGACGTCAAGGCCCGGGCTGAATCCTCTGCTGGCCGTCGCGGGCGCGCGGGGCCTCAACTGGTCAGGCTGGTATCGCGCCGGGCGTCGCGCGCGGCGATGAGAGCCTTCAGGGTCGCCAGGGTGGAGACATCGACGATGCCGTCCACCCGCTGGGGACGGAAGTGGCGCTGGAAGGCGGCGACCGCGTCGCGCGTGGTGCCATCGAGATATCCGCTGGCGGGGACCTCGTAGCCGAAATTCGCCAGCAGCGTTTGCATCTCCTCGATGGCCGGGTTGGTTTCGCCCAGCGTGTAGAAAGGTTCTGCCGGCTCGATTCGCGCCGGCTTGACCCAGAGGCCGATCCCGGAATCGGCGAGCACCTTCCATGGAAACTTCTCGCCGGGATCGCGCTTGCGCGCGGGTGCGACGTCGGAGTGGGCGAGCACACGCTGCGGCGGGACGCGATGGCGGGTGAGGATGCTGCGGCAGAGCGCCGTCACCGCCGCGATCTGCCGGCGCGGAAACTCGGCATAGCCGTGCTCATGCCCGGGATTGGCGATCTCGATGCCGATCGAGCAGGAGTTGATGTCGGTCTCTCCCGCCCATGCGGATATGCCGGCGTGCCAAGCGCGTCGGGACTCTGCCACCAGTTGCAGAATGTAGCCGTCCTGCAGCACGACGTAGTGCGCTGAAACTTCGCTGAGCGGATTGCAGAGATGATTGATCGCGCTCTGGTTGTCCGGCACGCCCGTATAGTGCAGCAGGATCATATCGGCGATGCCGCTGCCTCGGCGCTCGTTGTGGTTGGGCGATGGCCTGACTTCGGCAACGACCGAGGAATCGGCGCGCAACGCGGACACGGGCATGACGGGCGAATACTCTTGCATTGCGACGGCTGGCTGAGGTCTGTGCATCCGGACGGAACCCGGGATTTGCGCAGAAACCCCGAGTCGAGACAAGCGCGCCGGTTCCAGGGGGGAATGCGGGCCGGCGCGAATTCCGCGCATTGTGGCTGCCCGGCCATATCGCCCCTGCGGTTCATGGCGTCCGTTCAGGCGGGCCAGTTTCTGAGACGCCAAAATCAAGCGGCCCGCGCCGGCATTCTGCCGACCGGGCCGCTCGACAAGGACCGTTTGGTCCTATTCTATGGTTAACGCTCTCCTAATCCGCGGGACTTAGCGCTCTGCGCCGGGGGTCGCCGGTCGCGGCGCCATTCCGGTCGTCGGCGACGACGCCGGCCGGTCGCTGGTGCGCGAGGCTGGCTTGTAATACTGGAAGTCGGGAGCGTTCTTGAGCTGATCCTTGGTCCAGCTGACCTTGAGCTTGACGTTGGTGGGATCGTTGCTGCTGCTGACGGCACTGCTGGTGCTGCTGCCGGTGTCGGCCGGCACAGGCTGGAACGCGCTCATGTCGATGGCGACGCTCTTTTCGCCGATCCCGAGGAAGCCACCGACGCCCACGATCAGTCCGACGATCTTGCCGTTCTTGTCGAACAGCAGGTCGTTGACATCGCCGACTTGCGCATTGTCCGGACCGATCACATCGGTGCCCTTGAACTTAGAGAACACCCACTGGTCGGCACCCTGCGCTTGAATGAATTTCGCGCCGTCCATCGGCGCGGCATCGACCTTCGCCGCAGGCGGAGCCGATGGAGCGGTGGACGGGTTGGCCTGCGCCAGCGCGCCCGAAACCATCAGCGTGCTGACCGCCGCCGACATCATGAGAGTCTTTAACATTGCAGCCTCCAAACGAGTTTGTTCAGTCAAGGAAAGCGGTGCTTCCTTACGTACACACAACTCGCGAGCACGGGTCCTGTTCCGCGAAATCCTGGAACTGCGGCTTAACCATGGCGTCGATTTGCGCGCTGCAGCACGTGCAGTGCGCGAGCGGCATCGACTTGCGCCACGCACCGATTTCATTCCGGCGTGAAAATCTTTTCCGCTGAGCTTCACGCGCGCTGATGTCGGGCGCTTCCCGATGCGCCGTCGCATAGCGTCGAGCTCGACACCAGAACGAGGGCCGCAAGCGCGGACCGGCGCGCGCGGCGGTCGGCCTCCCTGGCACGCGCATCCCGGAGCACACCGACGCACTGCCGGTCCGCATTGGCGACACGCGATTGAGGCCGCCGCCACCATCCCTCAACCATTCCTTAAGCGTACATCCCGTTAATGGGCCGTTGATTGACGCCCAAGCAATCCCATGATAACCCATAGCATCCCAGACGGAGAAGCGGCGCCCAAGAACGCCTCCGCGGGGCAAGCGCCGGAGCGCCCGGCGCCCGTGAACCAGGGGCGTCATGGACCGTTTTGTGTCCCATTTTACGCTGCGTCTCGATGCCAAGGGGCGGGTATCGATACCGGCGTCGTTCCGGGCGGTGCTCGCGAGGGACGGATTCGAAGGGCTCTATTGCTACCCCACGCTCGACCGCCCGGCGCTCGATGCCGGCGGCAATGCGCTGCTCAAGGAAATCGAGACCCTGATCGCGCGCTTTTCGCCGTATTCGGAGGAGCGCGAACAGCTTTCGGCGGCGCTGTACGGCACGAGCGAGGTGTTGAAGATCGACGGCGAGGGGAGGGCGATCCTGACCGAGCCGCTCAAAAGTCACGCCGGCATCAAGGACGAGATCGCCTTTGTCGGCCTGGGCCACAAATTTCAGATCTGGGAGTCTGGGCGCTTTCGCGCGGAACTCGCGGAGGCCACCGAGAAGGTCCGCGCGCTCAAGAAGCAGCTCGGCTCCCGGGGAGCGGCGGAAGGTCCGCATGGAGCACGGGAATGATGACGAGCAGCGACAGCGGACACGCTGTCGCTGGCGGACTGGCTCGTCATATTCCCGTGCTCATCCGCCCCGCGGTCGAGTTGCTCGATGTGCGCGCGGGCGGCATCTACGTCGACGCCACGTTCGGGGCTGGCGGCTATACCCGTGAAATCCTCGCTGCGGCGAACTGCCGGGTGGTGGCGCTCGACCGCGACCAGGACGCGGTCGCGCGCGGCGCCGACCTCGCGCAAGCGGCCGGCGGGCGGCTCGTGCTGGTGGAGGACAAGTTCTCCAACCTGCAGGCGGCGGCGCGCAGCTGCGGGCATGACGCCGTTGACGGCGTGGTCTTCGATCTCGGCGTCTCCTCCATGCAGCTCGATCAGGCCGAGCGCGGATTTTCCTTCCGACACGACGGCCCGCTCGACATGCGCATGGGCCGCGAGGGACCGACCGCGGCCGACATCGTGGCGGCGGCGTCCGCGCGCGACCTCGCCGCCATTCTGGCGGTTCTCGGCGAAGAGCGTCACGCGCGCGCCGTCGCCCGCGCCATCGTTGCCGCCCGCGCCGATGCGCCCATCCGCACCACGCGCGCACTCGCGGACGTCGTCGCGCGCGTCGTGCACGCGCGGCCCGGCGCCATCCATCCCGCCACCCGCACGTTCCAGGCGCTGCGCATCTTCGTCAACGAGGAGCTCGCCGAACTCGCCGAGGGGCTTCACGCGGCCGAGCAGGTGCTCAAGCCCGGCGGCCGGCTGGTGGTCGTGACCTTCCATTCGCTCGAGGACCGCATTGCCAAGTCTTTTCTCGCCGCGCGCAGCCGCCGCAGCGGGCCTTCGCGCCACCGTCCCGAAGTGGAGCAAGCGGCGGCCACGTTTCGCGTGCTGACCAAGCGGCCGATCGTGCCGGACGAGGCCGAGGTCGTCGCCAATCCGCGCGCCCGCTCGGCCAAGCTGCGGGCGGCCGAGCGCACCGATGCTCCCATCGACCCGCTCGCATCGCCGGGCCTGCTTCCGCGCGTGCCGACGGTGAGCGAGGTGATCGGGCGCCAGGGATCGGGGCGGCCGCGATGATGCGCCTGCTCAACATCTGCGTGATCGTCGCGCTCGTGCTGGCCGCGGCCGACGTCTACAAGATCAAGTTCGAGTCCACGCGGCAGGCGCAGCGCGTGACCAAGCTGCGCATGGAGATCAGGCGCGAGCACGACGCCATTGCGACGCTGCGCGCGGAATGGGCCAAGCTCGACAACCCCGCGCGCATTCAAAGTCTCACGCGGCGGCATCTCCCGCTGAAGCCGGTCGAAGCGCGTCAGATCGACAAGCTGGACAACCTGCCGGAGCGTCCTGCCGACGTTGTGCCGGTAGACGAGCCCGATCCGATCGGGACGATGATCGCCAATCCGGAGGTTCTCGATCGCCAGCCGACCGGCAGCGTACCCGCGGCCAAGAGGTGACTGTGATGAATGCGCCCGTAGCAGATCAGCCGGCGACCCCGCGCGACCCACCACGCGATCCTTGGCGCCGGCGGCTGGTGAACACGCTGCTTTATGGCCGCAACGTCGATCGCGCCGTCAAGGCGCGCGCGCGGATCGGGCTCGCGATTCTGATCTTCACCATCGGTTATTCGATCATCGCGACGAGACTCGTGCTGTTTGCGGCCCTGCCCGACAGTCACGGCGCGCGCCGCGCCATGGGTCCCGATGCGGTGGCGACCGCACGTCCCGATGTGCTCGACCGCAACGGGGAAATCCTGGCAACCGACGTGCGCACCCCGTCGCTGTTCGCGGAGCCGCACCGCATCATCGACGTCGACGAAGCTTCCGAGCTCCTCACCGCGGTGATGACCGACGTCGATGCCGGGGAGCTGCGCGAGCGGCTCGCTTCCAAGCGCCGCTTCGTGTGGCTCAAGCGCGAGATCACACCCAAGCAGCGCGAGCAGATCCACCGGCTCGGCCTTCCCGGCGTCGGGTTCCTGCCCGAGAACAAGCGCATCTATCCCAACGGTTCCGAGGTCTCTCACATCATCGGTCATGTCAATATCGACAATCAGGGCATTGCCGGCATCGAGAAGTGGCTCGATACGCGCGGGCTCGCCGATCTGCATCTGGCCGGCCTCGCCACCGATCGCCAGCAGAAGCCGATCGAGCTTGCGGTGGACCTGCGCGTCCAGCATGCGATGCGCGACGAGCTCATCGCGGCGCGCGCTCAGTTCAAGGCGGTGGCGGCAGCGGGGGTGTTGACCGATGTGCGGACCGGCGAGGTCATCTCCATGGTCTCGGTGCCGGACTATGACCCCAACAACCCGCGCGAGGCGCTCGACCCCACCCGCATCAACCGGCTCACGACAGGCGTGTATGAGATGGGGTCGACCTTCAAGGCGCTCACCCTCGCCATGGCGCTCGACTCCGGCAAGATCACGCTCAAGTCGTCCTTCGATGCGCGCGGAGGATTGACCTACGGCAAGTTCACCATCCACGACTACCACGCGCAGAACCGCGTGCTGAGCGTGCCCGAGATCTTCACCTATTCGTCCAACGTCGGGACCGCGCGCATGGCGCTCAGCCTCGGCATCGAGTACCACAAATCGTTCCTCAAGAAGATGGGGCAGCTCGACCGGCTGCGCACCGAACTTCCGGAGAGCGCCGAGCCGCTCGTGCCCAAGCGCTGGGGCGAGCTCAATACGGTGACGATCGCCTTCGGCCACGGCATCGCGGTGGCGCCGCTGCAGGCGGTGTCGGCAATTGGCGCGCTGATGAACGGCGGCCGGCTCATTCCCCCGACATTCCTCAAGCGCAGCGAGCAGGAGGCGGCGGCGCTGGCGAAGCAAGTCGTCAAGCCCGAGACCAGCGAAAAGATGCGCTATCTGATGCGGCTCAATGTAGAGAAGGGCACGGCGAGCAGGGCCGACGTGAAAGGCTACTATGTCGGCGGCAAGACCGGCACTTCGGAGAAGGTGGTCGGCGGCCGTTATTCCAAGACCAAGGTGCTGACCTCGTTCACCGCAGTGCTGCCGGCCGACCAGCCGCGCTACCTTCTCCTCATCATGCTCGATGAGCCGCAGCCGACCGCGGACACCCACGGCTACGCCACGTCGGGGTGGAACGCGGTGCCGGTCGGCGGCGCGGTCATCGCCCGGATCGCGCCTTTGCTCGGGATCGAGCCGCGGTTCGAGCTGCCGGCCTCGGAGAAGCTCATTCTGGCCAGCGCGGGCGGGCGCTGAGGTCAGGGCGTGGGCGCAGCCACGATCAGGTGAGCGGCAGGCGTTCGCTATCTGACGGACAGGTTCAATGCCTTCACCATATCTCCCCATTTTCTGATTTCGTCATTGAACATCTTGTCGGCCTCGACTTGCGATCCGGCGATCGGATCGAATCCGAGGCTGATAAGCCTTGTCTGAATATCCGGGCTGGTGATGACCTGATTGATGGCGCGGTTGAGCGTCTCGAGAACCTGCGGATCGGTCTTCGCCGGCGCAAAAAAGCCGACCCATGACGCGGCGCTGAAATTCGGGAATCCCTGCTCCGCATAAGTCGGCACATTCGGCACCGCCGCCGCGCGCTTCTCGGCCGCAATCCCAAGCCCCTTGAGCTTGCCGGCGCGAATCTGCCCGGCCACTTCGCCGCTGAGGGTGGCCGCGAGCAGATCGACTTGATTGGCCATCACGGCAACGACGGCCGGTGCACCGCCTTGAAACGGAATATGCTGCGCCGGCACCTTGGCAAGAATTTTGAAGAAATATTCGGCCTCTATATGCGATCCGGTGCCGACTCCGGCGGAGCCGAAATTGATGACCTTGCCATTCATCGCCTTGATGAAGGCGGCCAAGTTATCGGCAGGATTGCTCGGGCTCGTTGCGAGCGCTTCCGGGTTCGACGTCACGATCGCCACTGTCTTGAGGTCGTTCGCGGAGAACTGCTTGTTCGCAGTCAGCGTCTCGTTGATGGCAAGGGCGGTCGTGGTGGCAAGCAGCGTGTAGCCGTCCGGCGTCGCATGCGCGACGAACGACGCGGCGATATTCCCGCCGGCTCCGGCACGGTTCTCCACCACGATGGTCTGGCGCAGACGCTCCCTTAGGCCTTCAGCGATGAAGCGTGCCATCGTGTCGGCAAATCCTCCGGGAGCGAACGCAACAACGATCGTGATCTTGCCCGCCGGGTAGGTCTCGGCACCTGACGGCCTGCCGCTGAGCGACACGGCCAAAATCGCCAGCACCGTCATAGCGTGCCTCACCATGGGTCGAAGAGACATGTTGCGTTTCCTCTTGTTGCGTTTCCTCTCGCGGAATGTTGGTCGAGCGCACCCGGCACTTTCCCCAGGCGGCTGCTTCTTATGATTGATGCGGGAGCGTGCTTGCGATTCCGGATCAAACTCCCTTGTTGCGCGCCCAGAACAGCTCAATCCCCCGCCACTCGAATGTTTCCGGCATGTCGACCAGCCCTTGGAACGCGCCGAGCAGATCAGGCAGGCTGTAATACGGCGTTTGATCGAACGGCCAGCCTATGCGCGAGAAGATCTTTTCGATCCACGCTTCGATGTGAATATCCAGTTCCGCCTTCATTTTCAGCTTCGGGCTGAGCGTGATTTCGGCCACGACGATCGGCCTGCCGGGCTTCAGCACCCGCAGCAGATCCTGACCGGTCTCTCTCCAATCGTCGGCGTGCTGCGTCGCCTGCAACACTGCGACGCTGTCGAAGTGTCGACTCGGGAGATCCTGCGTGTATCGCCATTGCCACGTCGCGAGCTGTCCACCGCGTCCGCGCCGGCCCGCGAGATAAGCACTGCGCGCTTCGTTCGTGATGTCGATCTCGTGGATTTCTCCCGAAGGCCCAATCCGCTGGCGGATATCATCGACAAAGCCGCACACGCGGAGACATTCTCCGATCAACAGAACGCAGCTGCCTGGTGCGAGCTCCATCTTGTCGTAGGCCAGCTCACGAACGACCGACGCCTTGTCGCGCCACATGTAGGGCAAGGTGCCAAACACCATGGCCTTGCACCAGCGCGCCTGCTCTTCCGGCTGCGCCACGACGTCCCCGAGAAGGCGCCGTTCCTCCGCGCCCATCCAATCCCAGGGACTCTTCTTCTTGGCATCGACGGTCGGTTGGTCAGTCATTGACGCATCGCCTCTCACGTTCATCCACGGAAAGCTCGGATCGCGCTGGTGCAATCAGTCCTCGGCCGTTGCGCCAGCCTAAAGGTCCTCCGATCGTGCCGGCTCGGACCGCAGATCGCCGGGCTCATGGGGTGGGCGACGACCGCCCAGACCGCGGCCTCGACCTTTGCCGCCCTTACACCGCGTCTGGTGGCTAGGCCGGCGTCAACGGCGATCGCCAAACGGTCGCGATTGATGAATATGCGCCCTAGTTGACGGGGCCGCTGCCGCCGACGGTCCCCACAGTGGGCTCCGCGGCCTTCTGGCCTGAGGCACGGTTGATCGCCACGGTCACCAGCCACAGCACGACGCCGATGCCGATCAGAACTGCCGCGATCGTGTACTGCACGGGGTCCCGGCCGGTCCACGGACCCACCAGGAAGGCGCAGGTCAGCGCGCCCAGCACCGGCAGGAATGTCGGCGCGCGGAAGTGCTTGTGATCGACGCGATCGCGGCGCAGGACGAGGACCGCGATGTTGACGACGGTGAATACCCCCAGCAGCAGCAGAGCGGTCGTGCCGCCGAGCGCCGGCACCTCGCCGACGAAGGTGATCAGGGCGAAGGCCAGGAGCGTCGTGAACGCAATTGCGGCATATGGCGACCGTCGCGTCGGGTGCACCTTGCCGAGCACTTGCGGCAGGACGTGCTCGCGGCTCATGCCGTAGACCAGCCGGCTGGCCATGAGCATGTTGATCAGCGCGGTGTTGGCCACGGCAAACATGGTGATGAAGCCGAAAATCTCCAGCGGGAAATTCGGGGCGCCCGCCTGCACGACCTTCAACAGCGGCGTCTCGCCTTCGCCGAGGTCCTGGGGCGAGACGAGTGTAATCGCCGAAATCGACACCAGGACGTAGATCAACCCGGTGATGCCCAATCCAAGGAGCAGGATCTTGGGGAAGATGCGCGTCGGGTCCTGGCATTCCTCGGCCATATTGACGGAATCCTCGAAACCGACCATGGCGAAGAAAGCGAGCGTTGTCGCGGCGATCACCGGCCAGAACGCGCTGCCCGCGCCGGAGGTCCTGAAGTCCAGGACCCGCGACACATCTCCCGCGCCGGCGGCGATCGCCCACAGGCCGATGAAGATGATGATCAAGAGACCCGATAGCTCGACGCAGGTGAGGACCACGTTGGCTTTCACGCTCTCGCCGACGCCGCGAAAGTTGACCGCCGCGACGACGGCCATGAATGCCAGCCCCACCAGCGTGATTCCGATTCCCCCTGCGAGCTTGAGGTCGAAGGCATTCGACAGGTTGGCGGCGAACGCCCGTGATGCCGTCGACGCGGACGTGACGCCCGAGCACATGACGGCGAACGCAATGATAAAGGTCACGAAGTGAATGCCGAATGCCTTGTGGGTGTAGAGTGCGGCGCCGGCGGCTTGCGGATACTTCGTCACCAGTTCGAGGTAGCTGAGCGCAGTGATCAAGGCCACGACAAACGCCAGCAGGAACGGCAGCCATACGGCTCCGCCGACCTGCTTGGCAACTTGGCCGGTGAGGGCGTAAATCCCGGTGCCGAGAATGTCGCCGATGATGAACAGCAACAGCAGCCAAGGGCCCATCACCCGGCGCAGGGTCGGCTCGCTCGCGACCACGGGCGGGAGCCCGCTGTCAACGGTGACATCAGTCATCTGATTTGTTCCCGACCGATGCGAGTGGCTACGCTAGAAGGAGGCTTTTTCGATGTGCTGTCAACTGCAGGCGTATAGTTCGGCGACCTGAACGATGGTACCGGAACAAGAGTAAGCGGCCGCGGACACCATGAAGCTTGCCGATATCCTCACCGTCGATGCCGTCAGCGATGCGCGCTTCGCCGCGCTCGAGCTCGCCGGCATCAGCACCGACAGCCGCACGGT
>DASSJW010000561.1:0-3292 GCA_035690995.1 Xanthobacteraceae bacterium | reverse complement strand
CTGGTGGCTCAAGAGCCTCTATGAGCTCCAGCTGCGGACAATCCAGGCTTCGCCGCGGGTGTTCTGCGACGAGACGCCGATGCCGGTGCTCGATCCTGGACGACGCCGCACCCGGATCTGTCAGTTCTGGGCGCATGCGATGGACGATCGTCCATGGGGTGGTCCATCGCCGCCGGCAGTCGCCTATGTGTTTGCTGACGGCCGCGGCACCGACGAGATCGCCGGGCAATTGGCGGACTTCTCCGGGATTCTGCAGGTGGACGGCTATGCCGCTGATGGAGGCGCTCAAGGCGCGACTGAGCGAGATGGTCGGCCAGCTCTTCTCCCAGTCGAAGGTAAGCGGAACTTCCCACCTTGTAACGCGCGATTTGAGCCGCAAGATGCGAACCGACTTTGGCATATCGGTTCGCACATATGGTCGACCATATAGATGACGCTTCGGAGCCGCGGGGTCGAGTCGATATCCGTGTCGGGGTGGGGCGCCGGCGTCGCTGGAGCGTCGCGACCAAGGGACGGATCGTCGCGCAATCATATGCGCCCGGCGCGGTGGTGTCGGAGGTAGCGCGCCGACACGACATGTCGCCGCAGCATCTGTTTGGTTGGCGCAAGGCGGCGCGGGCCGGTTTGCTGACGTTGCCGGCCGACGAGGTGCCGATGTTTGTACCGATCGTGAGGGAAGCCCGTGACGACGGTGTTGCCGCGGCGGTGGGCGTAACGGTCTCCGGGGTGATTACCATCGAGATTGCCGGCGCGGTGGTTCGCGCGGAACGAGGCGTTGATCTCGGCTGGCTGCGGGATGTGCTGCGTGCCGTGAAGGCGGCGACATGATCGCGGTTGCGGCTGGGGTGAAGGTGCTGGTGGCCACGAAGCCCGTGGACTTCCGCAAGGGCGCGGATGGCCTTGTGGCTCTGGTCCGTGAGGCGCTGGGGCACGACCCGTTCTCGGAAACGATCTTCATCTTCCGGTCGAAGCGGGCTGATCGGCTTAAGATTCTGGCGTGGGACGGTTCGGGGCTAGTTTTGTTCTGGAAACGGCTGGAGCATGGCGCCTTCAGGTGGCCACCCGTGAGTGAAGGCGTGATGCGGCTGACGGCGCCGCAACTTGCGGCACTCGTTGACGGGATGGATTGGTCGCGTCTGCACGCACGGGATGTTGCGCGGCCGACAGCGACCTCGTGAGAGCTGCGATTATTGAATCAAGATTGCGTGTTGGATATCAAAACATGCACGAATCTGATTCAAGTATCGATGATGCCGATCGATGCCCTCCCGGATGATCTCGACGCCTTGCGGGCGCTGGTGAGCTGTTTGTCGAGCGAGCGCGACGCGGCGATTGAAGAATGCCGGCGCGTGAGGGAGCAGAACGATCGGCTTCACCACCTCTTGAGGCAGCTTCAGCGCGCGCAGTTTGGGCGGCGGTCCGAACGGCTTGATCACGAGCAGATGCAATTAGCGTTGGAGGATATCGAGACGACGATCGCCGAGCAGGATGCGCAAGAGGACAAGAAAGACACGGCGGAAACCACGGCCGGTGCCCAGAGGAAGAAACGGTGCGCCAACCGCGGATCGCTGCCGGCCCATCTTCCCCGCATCCACGTCACGCTCGCACCCGAGATTGCCGCGTGTCCATGCTGTCATGGCGCAATGCACGTCATCGGGGAGGACACCGCCGAGCGTCTCGACGTCATCCCCGCCCAATATCGGGTGATCGTGACGCATCGTCCCCAATACGCCTGCCGGACCTGCGAACAGGGCGTGGTCCAGGCACCAGCGCCGGAACGGCTGATCAAGGGCGGGCTGCCGACCGAGGCGATGGTGGCCTCTGTCCTGGTTGCCAAATATGCTTGGCATTTGCCGCTCTATCGCCAAGCCCAGATGTTGCTGAGCCAAGGCATCACGATCGAACGCGCGACGCTGGCATTCTGGGTGGGCTATGCGGCCGCGGAGCTCAAGCCGCTGTATCTTCGGCTGCGGGAACTTCGACCAAGATCGCGGTCGACGAGACGGTGGCGCCGGTGCTCGATCCGGGCCGCGGACGCACAAAGAAAGGGTACTTCTGGGCGATCGCCCGCGACGATCGGCCTTGGGGCGGTACCGATCCGCCTGCCGTCGCCTACACTTATGCGCCGGGCCGCGGCGCGGTCCACGGGCTGAAGCTGCTTGAGAGCTATCGCGGCATCGTTCAGTGCGACGGCTACGCGGCCTACAAGACCATTGCCGATGACGCACGGACCGGCGATGCGATCACGCTCGCCTTTTGTTGGGTTCATCTGAGAAGACAGTTCTTCGATATCGCAAAGGGCGGTTCGGCGCCGATCGCGAGCGAAGCTCTGGACCGCATCGCCGCGCTCTATGCGATCGAGAAGATGATCCGTGGCAAAAGCGCCGATGAGCGCCGCGCCGTGCGCCAGGAAAAGAGCAAACCACTTGTGCTGGCGCTCAAAACCTGGCTCGAACAGCAGCTCGCGCGCGTCTCGACGAAGTCCGTCATTGCCGAAGTCATCCGCTACGGCCTGAACCATTGGGATGGGCTCGTTCGCTTCCTCGACGACGGCCGCATCGAACTCGACACCAACATCGTGGAAAGAAGTATCCGTCCGATTGTGCTCAATCGGAAAAACGCGCTGTTCGCTGGCCACGATCAAGGGGCGGAGAACTGGGCGGCCATCGCCTCACTTGTCGAGACCTGCAAACTGTATGGTGTCGATCCGCAAGCCTACTTCGCCGACGTGCTCACAAAGCTCGTCAATCTCTGGCCTGCATCGCGCCTCGACGAGCTCATGCCTTGGGGTTGGGCAGCACAGCGTTCCGCCGATCGCCTCGCGGCGTAATCACGAGGGCGACTCGCGTTCGCGCTCAACAACGAAAAAATCAAGCCATCTGAACAGTGTGATCGGAGAATCGCTTACGGTCCAATCCCGGTACTCGCAAGAGCTCTCCGCCTCATGGGGCGCGAGCGAATTCGAAGCAGGCGCGGGTGCTGCGGCTGCTGCGCCGGCCGAGCGGGGCCACGGTCGCCACCATGGTGGAATTTACCGGCTGGCAGCCGCACTCGGTGCGGGGGTTCTTTGCAGGCGTGGTGCGCAAAAAGCTCGGGCTCAAGCTTGCCTCGGTAAAGAGCGACGGCGGCCGTGTTTACCGGATCGCTGGCGGTGGCAAGCCAGGAGTGATCGAACCGGACGCCAACCCTGCGCAGCCAACCGCCTGATCATTTGGCAGCGCTGGCGAGAGCCGGCCGCGACCGCGGCCGAGATCGATCGTATCCGTTCCCTTCGGCTCGACGCGCTGCGGCG
>DASSJW010000560.1:0-2531 GCA_035690995.1 Xanthobacteraceae bacterium | reverse complement strand
CGCGCCGGGTGAACGACTGCGAATAGGTGGCGGATCGGGCGCTCAGCACGGGGTCGTCGGACGGCTCGATGCCCGATGGCAGCACCAGCGGATCGAAATTGATATCGCGGCAATTGCCGGGCGCTTCGGTTTCCACTTGGTCGATCGTGAGCGTGCCGACATCGACGCGCTCGCGGTCGCGCGGCCAGGGTAGCGTCGGGTCGTTGGTCGGATCTCCCGGCTGCCCCATCGTGACGAGGAGATGCCATTGCAGCGGGCCGCGCCGGACGCGCGCGATCAGGCCGTCGAACAGGTAGTTCTTGTCCGGGCTCTTGGCCTGCTCGGGGGTCTCCGGCGTGAACGGCTCGCTCGCAACCATCGACCATCGCACCGCAGTCGCCGCGCCCGATGCGTTGACGAAGCGGAAGGCATTGAGGCCGTTGAAGGTGGCGTTGGAAAAGCCGGACGGCAACGGCGTGCTCTTGACGATCTGCATGGCCGGGAGGAATTCCGGATGGGCGGCGGTGAAGGCCGCCATCTTCGCCGGATCGGGCTGGCCCGTTTTCGGATCGGGCTGCGACGCGCGCAGCTGCTCGTAGAGGCCCTCGCCGTCTTTGACCAGGAAGACCGGGATGTCGATCATGGCCATCCGCCACTCCTGGCCGGCGGGCGGCTGGAGGCGCAGCGCCATCGCGAGCACGGCCGTCGGTCCGTCCGCGACATGGGGGTGGCCGCCGGCGAGTGAGAACCGGCCGGTGACGGGCACGCGGCCGGGCGTGAACACGACGGCCTTGGACAGACGCACGCCTTGACCATTGCTGTCGAAACTGCCGGCAATGCAGACGCCCTTGGCATGGTTGCGCCGGAAGCCGGGATGGACGCCGTTCACCTCCTCGAACCGGTCGACGAAACGCGCCTCGCCGAGGCGGCCCGGCGAGAGCCAGCCGCCCACGTAAGCAAAGCAGAGCGCGATGGCGAGAACGCTGGCGCCGATCGCGGCCAGTTTCACCAGCGCGCCGCGGTCGCTCAGCGATGGCAGCCGGTAGCGCTGCGATGATGCGGCTGGATCCTGGGGCAATCGTCTGCTCCTCGGTTGGACGGCGGCGCTCGGCGTGATGCCCCGCAGCGTGCGGGACGACGATCCCGTGCGCGTGGCGAACCCACGCCGTGCGGTCACCATCGATAGCGTGGCGCTTGGCAGCTGCCTTGCTGGCGATTGCCCTGTTTGATGCCCGTTTGCCGTAACGGCGTGCAGAGGCATCGGGAAGCCGCAGACGCGATCGCCGGTCCCGTGCCCCGGCCAAGCGAGCGCCCCGATCTAGCAGTGAACGCAAGACTCACGCGCGAGCGCGAGCCGGGGCCCAGGGCCACACGGCTCCTTCTAGCCGCGATCGGGACGCTCCGCTGGCGCGTACGGCCCCTGGGTCCCGGGTCTCGCTGCGCTCGCCCGGGACACGCCAGAGCAACGGTTGCTCGCCTCCTCGCTCTTCGCCAAAGCCGGGGCGGCAGCATCTCGCGCACCGCCGTCCACCTCACAGCCGCGCATGCCGGCCTGCTCGCTGGCAAGACGCCAGAACGTCATGCTCGGGAATACTCATGATCCTAGTGTGGCGATCGTAGCGGCCTGCTTGGTCATGTCTCGGGTCAATCATGGTCGCGGAGCTGACGGTATGCCCGCGCCGAGGCGACAGGCGCCTTCGCGATTGGGCTCCGCCGATCCCGGGTCGTGTCGCGCAGCAGGAGCGGGACCGAACCGGTAGGTTGGCCCGCTTTAGCCTGCCTAATCGGCGGCTCGACCTCGTTTGGAAGGCGACCAAATGCAGTCGGCTAATCCACGACCGCAAACATCTGTATTTCGATGAGCTGCTCGGGCTCTCCTAGTTCCAGGACCGCGACATTGGTCGAGGTGGGCTTGTGGTTAAAGGGCGCAAAGTACGAATTGATCACCGCACTCGCCTTGCCGATGTCGCCCATCCGCGGGCGCGCCCTGAACACGAAGAAATGCACCACGTCTTTGAAGGAGGCGCCCGAAGCGTCGAGCGTCTGTTTGATGCCGTCCATTGCAGCGCGCGTCTGAGCCTCTAGATCGTTGACCATGTACTTTTGGATCTCATCACGCTTGTGAGGATGGTCGTGATAGACCGGCAGTGCTGTGGTGCCGGCAAGCCAAAGAATCTTTCCGCTCTTGATCTTGATAGCCGGCACGAACGGCATGAACACGTTCTTGT
This sequence comes from Xanthobacteraceae bacterium, assembly GCA_035690995.1. Classification (GTDB taxonomy): domain Bacteria; phylum Pseudomonadota; class Alphaproteobacteria; order Rhizobiales; family Xanthobacteraceae; genus VAZQ01. The sequence continues at coordinate 324 of DASSJW010000560.1, read as the reverse complement.
CGTAGTTCGGATGGTGGATGACCTCCATGTTCTGGTTCTGCGCGTTGGCAGGCATGGCAATAGTAGAGAGGCTGATGCCAAGGCCAGCGAACAAGAGAGCGATGTGGAGCGACATCGTTGTCCGGATCATCGTTTCCTCCAGTTGGATGTGACGATCCGGTTACGTTACTTCAAAAGCGAAAACAGGTCTCGGCACACGGTGCAACGGAGTGACCCAAAGAAACGTGCCCCGGAAGCGCCATGAAGCGCTCTTGTATTTGGCGCCGAAGATCGTGTCTAAGCGGACGGATGCGAGCCGAAGCGAGCGGAAATCAAGTCAGGTCG
>DASSJW010000559.1:0-3190 GCA_035690995.1 Xanthobacteraceae bacterium | reverse complement strand
GTGCCCGGCTGCAACGCCCATAGGCCCAGGCAAAACAACACGCGGCTTCGTTCAATGCGGCTTCAAATAGGTCCCGCGCCGACCGTGGGGGAACCGTCCGTGACGCGGGACCTATTTGAAGCCTCCGAGATTCCGACGATCGTGACCACTCGTTCCGACGGATCGCGACCACCCGTACCGATCGATCGCGACCAGTGTGACGGCGCCGTCAGGTGCATTTGCTGATCTCAGGGTTCACGTTTGGCGTCAAGCGCGGTGGAGGCCGTCCCCGTAGTCAACAGGAGGGAAGTCCCTGTTGACCCACGGGGGCGGCCGGGACGTGCGGCTCATTTCTTGGCCCCCTTGGTCGGCTTGCCATCTGCTGCGGTGGTCGCCGCGGGCGGCATCGACGGTTCGGTTGCTTCGGCGGCTTTGAGCTTGCGCATCGACGGGCCGTCGAGCTCGAGCCGGTAGGCGTTGTGGACAATGCGATCCAAGATCGCGTCGCCGAGAGTGGGCTCGCCGATGACATCGTGCCACGAGGTCACGGGAAGCTGGCTGGTGATCAGCGTGGAGCCACGCCCATGACGATCCTCAACGATCTCCATGAGGTCGCGCCGCTGGCTGGCCGAGAGGCGATCGGGTCCCCAATCATCGAGCACGAGCAGATCGACCTTGACCAGTAACCGGAACAGCCGCGCGAAGCGGCCGTCGCCGTGGGCGAGATCGAGATCGGCGAACAGGCGGGGGACGCGAGCGTAGTGGACGGTGTAGCCGTCGCGGCAGGCCTTCTGCGCCAGCGCACAGGACAGCCACGACTTGCCCACGCCGCACGGCCCGGTGATCAGCAACCCGCGGTGCTCGGCGATCCAGCGGCAGGTGGCCAGCTGCTGGAACAGCGCCTTGTCGAGCCGGCGCGGCGTGCGGTAGTCGACGTCCTCGACCGTCGCCTGGCTGTGCCGCAGCCGGGCGACACGCAATCGGGTCTGGAAGCGCCGGGTGCCGCGATCGGCGGCCTCGCGGTCGAGCAGCAGCGCCAGCCATTCGGCGTGCGCGAGATTGCGGGCCTCTTCTTGCGCCTCAAGCTCGATGAAGGCCTGTACCATGCCGTCGAGCTTGAGCGCTCTGAGCTGGTCGAGGGTAGGATGTGTGAGCATCGGTCGTCATCTCCTCAGTGGAAGTAGGTGGGGCCGCGGATGTTGTCGTGCGCTATCGCCGGCCCGTCCGCGGGCGTGCCAGGCCGTCGGCGATCGAGGTCATTCTTCAGGATCGAGTTGACCGAGCTGTAGGAGCGCGCACCGATCTCCAGCGCCCGGAGACAAGCGGCTTCGAGCCGCTCGCGGCCATACGTCTTGGCGAGCCGCAGGATGCCGACGCAGGCGCGGAAGCCTTGCTCGGGGTGCGTGCGCTCCCGCAGGATGATCTCGACCAGCGCCGAGGTGTGGCGCCCGATCTCACCGGCCTGCCGCCGCAGGCGCTCCGGCGTCCAGTCGGCATAGCGCCGGTGGCTCGACGGCATGTGCTCGCGCACCGTCGTATGCTTGCGGTTGGAGGAGGAGCGCATATGCGCGGCAACCCGCTTGCCGCGGTGGAAGACCTCGATCGTGCGCGCGGTGATGCGCGCCCAAACCTTCTCGCGCAGCAGCTGGTGCGGCACCGAGTAGTAGTGCTTCTCGATTTCGACGTGGTAGTCGAGCCCGACCCTGCATTCCTTCCATTCGGCGAAGACGTAGGGCTCGGCCGGCAACGGCTTGAGGGCCGAGCGCTCCAGCTCCTCGAACAGCGCTTGTCGGCTCGCACCGAGATGGCGCGACAGGCGATTGTTGACCTGCGCGACCAGCTCGGCGATGGCCGCGTTCAATGCAGCAAGGGAGAAGAACGCCCGGTTGCGCAGCTTGGCGATGATGAAGCGAGTCGCGACTTGAACCGCAACTTCAACTTTGGCCTTGTCACGCGCCCGATACGGCCGCGCCGGGACAATGGCGGTGTTGTAGTGGGCCGCCATCTCGCCGTAGGTGCGGTTGACCGCCGGCTCGTAGAAGCACGCCTTGGTGATGCCCGACCGCAGATTGTCGGACACCACCATCGCCGGAACGCCGCCGATGAAGGCAAAGGTGCGTGTGTGCGAGCCGATCCAGTCGGACAGCCCCTGCGTCCACGTCGCCTCGGCATAAGTGTAGCTCGACGCCCCCAGCGCGGCGACGAACAGCTGCGCCGTCATCACCTCGCCGGTCGAGGCGTCGACTACCTCGAGCGTCGTGCCGGCATAATCGACGAACAGGCGCTCGCCGGCAATGTGGCTTTGCCGCATGGTCGGCGACAGTCGCGCCTCCCAGGCGCGGTAGAGCTCGCAGTAGCGGCTATAGCCGTAGCCGTCGGGATGGACGGCGCGATGCTCCTCCCACAACAACTGCAGCGTCACCCCTGGCCGACGCAGCTCACGGTGGACCGCCACCCAGTTTGGCTGCGGCCGACGATCTCTGGCCGCCACTGTGGGCGGCGGAAAGAGCCGGCGCTCCAGCGGCTCGTCCGTCAGGCCTTCCGGCAGCGGCCATGTGAGGCCGGCACGCCGCGCCCGCCGGATGCACTCCCCGGCGGCCGTCGCGCTCACCCCGAGGCTGGCGGCAATCTTGCGTTTCGACATGCCGGCGGCCGACAGCCTCAGCACGTCGCGGATCTTGCGCATGGGTAATCTCGGTCCAGGCATTGCCCCGCTCCCTGTGGAAAAGGAGCGAAGCCATGCCGATTCGCGGATCACCCAACGGCGCCCGTCACCCCCCGTCCACAGGCTGGTCGCGATCGCCCGGAATGGCTGGTCGCGATCAATCGGAACGCCTGGTCGCAATCACCCGGTGCGCGCAACGTCTTTGCTCCTGGCCCTTTCAGGCCCTTAGCGAAGCGAACCATTGCGACCGTTAAGGTGTGCCGGTCGATTGGGCCGCCACGGCCGAGGCGAGTAGGGAACAGAAAATCGCTGTCTCCGCTGAACTCAATTGCGCTCTCGACGGCTTCGACCGCTAGCGGCGCAAGCGGAACCAAATGGTCAATTTTGTTTTTTGCTCGCTCGCCAGGCACAAGCCAGGTGGCTTGCTCGGGCTTATCGAGGTTCTCAAACTCGCATTTGCGAGCGCCAGCAATTTCACTCGCCCTGGCCGCAGTCAATAAGGCGAGCCGCAGCGCAAGCCCTACTTGCCTCGACACCGGGGGTAAG
>DASSJW010000558.1:0-2569 GCA_035690995.1 Xanthobacteraceae bacterium | reverse complement strand
GGGGCCAAGGCCGAGGATGCCGCCCTGCTGATCGTTGGCGAGGGTCCGGGCACGAGCACCCCGGCCGAGCAAACCGCGGGCCGGTTGACCGGCATTGACCCGCGCGCGGTCGTCTACACCTTGCCGGAGCAATACAAGTGGCGCGATCCGACCGGCGCGGCGGGCACGAACCAAGTCGTCCTGCACGGGGACCCGAGCAAGCCCGGCCTGTACGTGGTGCTCAACCGGTTCAAGCCGGGAAATTTCAGCAAACCGCACTTCCATCCCAACGATCGGTTCATCACCGTGGTCAAGGGGACGTGGTGGGTGGCCACCGGCAACAAGGACGATAAGAACAACATGGTTCCCATGCCGGCCGGCAGCTTCGTGACCCATTTCGGCAAGCAGGTGCATTGGGACGGTGCCAAAGACGAAGAGGCCTGGGTGCTGATCGTGGGCGACGGGCCGGGAACCCTGACACTGGTCGAGGCAGCGAAATAGGCCGCGCAACCGCGCCGCAAGCTCGCGGCAGCGCGCGATGTGCTGTCGTCCTTTTGCTGCGGGGGTCGTTCCGGGCCGTTCTCACTCACTCCTCGCGCGCCGGGACTTGCGCGCCGGGGCTTGCGCGCCGGGACCTACACGCCCATGACGCTGGAACCGAACAAGCGCGCCAGCGCCGGGGGCGGTGTGCTTGTCGGACGAGCGTTGGTCATCTAGGTTCCGATCCCTTTGAAAGCGGACAGGCTGGACATGCAGACCAGCGATGGAATCGTCGGCGCCATCGGCAATACGCCGCTGATCGCGCTCAAACGCGCCTCCGCCGCCACCAGATGCACCATCCTGGGCAAGGCCGAATTCATGAACCCCGGCCAGTCGGTGAAGGACCGCGCCGCGCTCTTCATCATCGAGGATGCGATCCGCAAGGGCGCGTTGCGCCCGGGCGGCGTGATCGTGGAGGGGACCGCCGGCAATACCGGAATCGGGCTGGCCCTGGTCGGCAACGCACTCGGTTTTCGCACCGTCATCGTCATCCCTGAGACCCAGAGCCAGGAGAAGAAGGACATGCTCCGGCTCTGCGGCGCCGAACTGGTCGAGGTTCCCGCTGTCCCCTATTCCAATCCCAACAACTACGTGAAGGTGTCCGGCCGGCTGGCCGAGCAATTGGCGAAGACCGAGGCGCATGGCGCGATCTGGGCGAACCAGTTCGACAACGTCGCCAACCGCCAGGGTCATATCGAGACCACCGGTCCGGAAATCTGGAACCAGACCGACGGCAAGGTCGACGGCTTCATCTGCTCGGTCGGCACCGGCGGCACCCTTGCCGGCGTCGCCATGGCGCTAAAGGCACGCAACAAGAACGTGCGGATCGCACTCGCCGATCCGATGGGAGCGGCGCTCTACAGTTATTACACCAGCGGCGTGCTCAAGGCCGAAGGCTCCTCCATCACCGAAGGCATCGGCCAGGGCCGGATCACGAAAAACCTGGAAGACGCCCCGATCGACGTGGCCTACCAGATCCGCGACGAAGAGGCCGTGCCGGTGATTTTTGACCTGCTCGAGCACGAAGGATTGTGCATGGGCGGCTCGACTGGCATCAACGTTGCGGGCGCAATCCGGCTCGCCAAGGAGATGGGACCGGGCCACATCATCGTTACCATTCTCGCTGACTACGGCACCCGCTACCAATCGAAGCTGTTCAATCCGGACTTCCTGCGCCAAAAAGGGCTTCCGGTCCCGAACTGGCTGGAGCGGCGTAGCAGCGTGAAGGTACCGTACGAAAAAGTCTGACCCCCGATTGATTGCATGTCTCGACCATGCCGACGGACTGCCTGTTTCGCGACGACTCCTACCTGAAAGAATGCACTGCTCTCGTCGTTGGATTGACCGAGGCGGGCGGCATCGTGCTGGACCGCACCGTGTTCTATGCCGCCTCGGGCGGCCAGCCGGCGGATCGCGGCGTGCTCACCACGGCAACCGGTGACGCCGTCCCGATCGTGAACGCAAGCTACACCGATACCGAGAAAACCGAGATCGCACATCTGCCAGCGGCCACAACCGGGGTGCAGTTCAAGATCGGCGAGCCGGTGCATGCCGCCATCGACTGGAACTTGCGCTATGCGCGCATGCGCATGCATTCCGCCCTGCACCTGCTTTCTGCCGTGCTCCCTTATCCCGTCACCGGGGGCGCGGTCGGCGACGCCGATGGACGGCTCGACTTCGACATTCCCGCAGCAGGCCTCGACAAGGACGAAATCACCAGAAAGCTTGCCGACATGATTGCCGCTGGAGCCGAGATACGCTCGCGCTGGATCACGGACGCCGAGCTCGCGGCGGCGCCAGGTCTGATCAAGACCATGTCGGTCAAGCCGCCCACCGGCACCGGCCGTGTGCGCCTGATAGAGATCGTCGGATATGACCTGCAGCCTTGCGGCGGCACTCATGTGCGCACGACCAATGAGATCGGCGACGTACGGGTGACGCAGATCGAAAAGAAGGGCAAGCAGAACCGGCGGGTTCGAATCGCGTTCGCGTGAGGCAAATGCATTCACTTCGTCCCGATCCTTGGAAGGCACGACGAGACGGTCGAGTC
>DASSJW010000557.1:0-2845 GCA_035690995.1 Xanthobacteraceae bacterium | reverse complement strand
GTCGCAGACGATCCCCAAGGTCGCGATCGCGCCGATCCTGGTGGTGTGGCTCGGCTTCGGCATCCTGCCGAAGATCGCGATTGTTTTCTTGATCTCGTTCTTCCCGATCGTGGTATCGACCGTAGTAGGCCTCAAAAGCGTCGAGACCGACATGATCGACCTGGTACGTTCGATGGGGGCGCGAACGCTCAAGATCATGCTGCGCGTGCGCGGGCCGTCGGCGCTGCCGCAGATGTTCGCCGGCTTCAAGATCGCGGTGTGTCTTGCAGTGGTCGGCGCCATCGTTGGCGAGTTCGTCGGCTCCGACCGCGGCCTCGGGTACCTGCTGCTGACCTCGACTGGCACGCTCGACGGGTCTCTGGTCTGGTCGGCGCTGTTCGTGTTGATCGCGATGGGCATGACGTTATTCGCCATCGTGTCGAAGCTCGAGCGCCTGGCGATCCCCTGGCACGTCTCGGTGCGTGTCGAGGATATGGCGGCCCATCAATCCTGAGCGGGAGATGTGAGATGAACGTGGTCCATCTGTGCCGAGCTGTCCTTGCCGCGGCGATCCTGGTGGGAATGTCCTTGCAACCCACCGGGGCGGCCGATGCGGTCAGCTTCCGGCTGGACTGGACGCTGTCGGGCTATCATCTCCCGTTCTACTGGGCGAAGGACAAGGGCTACTACGGCGCTGAGAACCTCGACGTCGACATCAAGGAGGGCGCCGGCTCTGGCAAGACCGTCGCCTTGATGTCGGGTCAACAGGACGACATTGGGCTCGCCGATTACATGTTCATGTCGGTCGGCGTCGCCAAGGGCATGAAGCTCAAGGGCATCTTCGGCGAGGTACAGGACGGCGCCTGGGCGGTCATCTCGCGCGCGGACGCTCCGATCAAGAAGCCGGAGGACCTGATAGGCCGCTCGGTCGCGACCACCGCCGACCACAAGGCGATGCTTGATCTCCTGCTGGCGATCAACAAGATCCCGGCGGACAAGGTGAAGATCCAGGTCACCGGCGCGGCGACGCGCAACACTGTATTTGTGAACGGCCAGGTCGACAGCTTCATCAGCGTCCTGATCGGTTCCCCGCTCGACCTCGTGGTGCGCGCGCAGCAGGGCAAGGACAAACCGGTCTATTTCATGCCGTTCGCCGACTTTGGCATCGCCCCGATGGGGCAGGGCCTCCTGGCGCATGAGCGGGTTATCGCCGAGAAACCGGAGATGCTGCGCCGCTTTGTACGGGCGAGCGCCAAGGCGCTCAACGAGATCGTCAAGCCGGACAAGACCGAGGAAGCGGTCGACGTTGCCATGCGGCTTTCTGGTGCGCGCGATGAACGGCGCGAGTCGGTCAAGCTGCAATGGCTCGAGACCACGCGGCGGCTCGCCACCAAGAATACGCAAGGCCATCCTTTGGGCTGGATGAGCGACAAGGACTGGGCGGTGTCGGTCGACATCCTGGTCAAGACCGGGCAACTCGAGAAACCGATCCCGACCCAGAGCCTCTATACCAACGAATTCGTGCCAACGAAGTGATGCAGCAAGCGCGCGCGCGAAACGAAGTCATCGGGCTCGAAAATGTCAGCCTGTTCTACCCGTCCAAGACCGCCGAGGTGCACGCGCTCGACGGCATTTCGCTCGCTGCGGCAGACCGCGAATTCGTCGCGTTGCTCGGTCCGAGCGGCTGCGGCAAGAGTACGCTGCTCAAGTTGATTGCCGGCCTGATTCCGCAATCGAGCGGCGTGATCCGGATCAACGGGAAGCGGATAAGCGGGCCGACGCCGTCGATCGGCATCGTGTTTCAGAGCCCGCTGCTGATGGCGTGGCGCACGGTCTTGCAGAACGTGTTGCTCCAGATCGAAATACGCGATCTCCGCGTCGCCAATTATCGCGGCGCGGCCCACGAGCTGATCCGTCTCGTCGGCCTCGAGGGCTTCGAGGACGCTCTGCCGCATCAACTGTCCGGCGGCATGCAGCAGCGCGTCGGCCTGTGCCGCGCGCTGATCCACGATCCGGACCTGCTGATCATGGACGAGCCGTTCGGCGCGCTCGATGCCATGACTCGCGAATTGATGAACGCCGAGCTGCAGCGCATCTGGATCGAGCGGCAGAAGACCGTGCTGTTCATCACCCACAGCATCTCCGAGGCGGTGTTCCTGGCCGACCGCGTGCTGGTGATGTCACCGCGGCCGGGCCGCATCGTCGGCGAGATCGCGGTCGATCTACCACGGCCGCGCACAGTGGCGACGACGGAGCTGCCGGCCTTCGTGCATTTCACTCGCGAGGTCCGCCGCCATCTCAATGCTGGATCAGTGATCGAATAGCGGAGCGCAAGGGCGATGAAGCCGCAGATGCATCTGGCGATCGACGTGTCGTGGACCCAGGTCGAGACCACATGGCGAGAGCCCGGGGCCCGCGTCAATCGACATTATCCGGATGTCGGCCTGTTCGAGGACATCGCGCGCGTCGCCGAGCGCGGCCTGCTCGACCTGATCTTCTTCGGCGACTCGACCGGCATTCCCAACACCTGGAAGAACTCGATCGACGATGCTGTGCGCTACGGCGTCGCTTGGCCGCGGCTCGACATGAGCCCGTGGATCACGGCGATGTCGCGGGTGACGAAGCACGTCGGCTTCGGCCTGACCTACGCGACGACCTTCATGCACCCGTTCTATGTCGCGCGTCTGCTCAACTCACTCGACCACATCACCAATGGCCGCATCGCCTTTAATGTCATCACCTCGCAGCGCAAGGCCGACGCCCAGAACTACGGCTTCGACGAACTAATGGAGCACGGCCAGCGTTACGATCGCATGGATGAGTTCATGGACGTTTGCCAGGCGCTGTGGCGGAGCGTCGAGCCCGA
>DASSJW010000556.1:0-3069 GCA_035690995.1 Xanthobacteraceae bacterium | reverse complement strand
GATCGTCAGGACCTGCAGGTGGTTGAGGCGATCGGCGGCGATACCGACGCCCTCGGCGATGGGCGCATAGAGTGCGTCCCAGACGAGATCGCGCATTTCGATGGTGATGCGCGCCGGCCGCAACGCCCCCGGCGGGGGCATATCGACATGTTCCCGCGCACGAAAGACGAGCGTGCCGAATACGCGGCGGATCGGCTGCGCGAAGCTCGACGCGGTGTATTGGGTCGCGGGGCTGGCATCGGGGTAGCCGCAGTCCCAGGGAGGAGCACGGCGCACCTTGTCGGACGCCAGGCGGTGGATCGCCCAGGCGGCAAGCCCGCCCGATAGCAGCATGAACACGAAGACCAGGAGGCCGTTATAGGAGCTGCGGCTTTCGGCGATGGGCACGATCGATAGCCACTCAACCCCGCTCTGCATCGGCATGCGCGCACCGACCAAGCTGTGCACCACGGGCGCCAGCGCATCGATGAAGAGGCCGGGCAAAACACCGGCGACGAGGCAGAGGGCGGCAAAAAAGAACATCGCCGCCAGCGAAAACCGGTCGGTTTCCTGCGCGCTTTCAGCCGCCGGCGTGCGGGCGCGTCCGAGAAACGTCACGCCGAACGCCTTGACGAAGCATGCGGCGGCCAGCGCCGCTGAGAGCGCAAGCAGTGCGCCGACGGCCGGCACCAGCAGTTTGAGCCCCCACGACGGGATCTGCGGGCTCAGCAAGATCGCCTGGAAGGTCAGCCATTCCGACACAAAACCATTGAGAGGCGGAAGCGCCGAGATCGCCGCGCAGCCAACCAGGAATACGAAGGCCGTCTGCGGCATGCGGTGGATCAGGCCGCCAAGACGCTCCATGTCGCGCTCGCCGGTCGCGGTCAGCACCGCGCCGGCGCCGAAGAACAGCAGGCTCTTGAAGAGCGAATGATTGAAGACATGGAGCAGCCCGGCAGTGAGGGCGAGCGCCGCCGCCAGCGCCATGCCGTGCGCCTTGAATGCAAGCGCGAGGCCGAGCCCGATGAAGATGATCCCGATGTTCTCCACCGTGTGGTATGCGAGCAGCCGTTTGAGGTCGTGCTGCATGAGCGCATAGAGCACGCCCATCACGGCAGTGACCCCGCCGAGTGCAAGCACCACCATGCTCCACCACCAGGCGGGCGTTCCGAGCAGATCGAATGCGATGCGCACGAAGCCGTAGACGGCGACCTTGGTCATGACGCCGCTCATCAGCGCCGAGACATGGCTCGGCGCTGCCGGATGCGCCAGTGGCAACCACACATGCAACGGCACCAGACCCGCTTTGGAGCCGGCGCCGATCAACGCGAGCACGAGAATGGCGGCGGCGACGCCCGCCGAAAGTTGCGCGCCGCGGATATCCGCGAAGGCATAGCCGCCGTCGGGACCTGCGAGTAGTCCGAACATGAGCAGCAGCGCGAGGGTGCCGAAACTGGCCATGATCAGATAGACGTATCCCGCACGCACGTTGTCGGGCACGCGCTGATGCGCCATGACCAGCGCCCAGGACGAGAGCGACATGAATTCCCAAGACACCAGAAACGTGAATGCGTCGTCGGCGAGCACCACGATGCTCATGCCGGCGAGAAATGCCGGATAGAACGGCAGCACCCGGCCTGGTTCCGGCTCGTGGCGGCCGTATCCAAGCGCAAACAGGCTTGCCGCCGCTGCGCCAAGCGCCACGACGGCCAGAAAAAAGGCGGAGAGCGAATCAAGACGGAAATGCGCTCCCAGCCATGGGATGCCGAGCGGAAGTGTGACCGCCGAGGGCGCCTTGGAAACGTCGAGCAGCGCCAGGAGCGCGATCACCAGCAGCGCCGATGAAGCAATCAGGCAAATGCCGTAGACCACGTGACGCGCACGCGCTGCATCGCGGATCGCCAGGGCAAAGGCGGCAGTCGCAATCAACACGGCGGCACATGCAAGGGCGGGAAGCACCATCAGGCATGTCCCCTGCGCGTGGGCGTGCCGGCAGCCGGATCCCGGCGATGCACCGTCCGCGCCGTCACCGCTTCATCCGCACGCCACGCCCACCGCCGTGGCTCGCGGCTCCTTCGCCGATCAGTTCGATTCCCGAGGCGGCAAGCGCCTCGACCAGCTTCATCAACGAATCGACATTGCCGCGCACGACGCCGCCGCTCGATTCCATGCGCTGGATTGTGGGCAGCGAAAGGCCCGAGCGCTGGGCGAGCTCGCGCTGATCAATCTCCAGCAGCGCCCGCGCGGCGCGCATCTGGGCTCCAGTTATCATGTTTAAGATATCAGAACAGACGTTCGCTATATTTGTATTAATGTCTAACCGATGCGAAATGAGATGGCAAGCCAGTTCCCTAGCTCAGGGGCGAAACAGCAAGCAGGCGTCGCCGTAGGAATAAAACCGGTAGCGCGCCGCAATCGCGTGGGCATAGGCGCGCTGCATCACATCTAGACCGCAGAACGCGGCCACCAGCATGAACAGGGTGGACCGCGGCAGATGGAAGTTGGTCATCAAGACGTCAACGGCACGGAAGCCATAGCCCGGCGTGATGAACAGGGCGGTCTCGCCCACGAACGGACGAATCACGCCGTCATTCCCGGTCGCGCTCTCCAACAGACGGAGCGATGTGGATCCGACCGCGACGATGCGTCCGCCGGCACGACGCGCGGCGTTGAGCGCGTCCGCAGTTTCCGCACTGACGCTGCCGTGCTCGCCGTGCATCTGATGCGCGTCGGTGTCGGCTGCCTTGACCGGAAGGAACGTCCCTGCCCCCACATGCAGCGTCACCTTGTGAACGTTGATCCCGCGCGAGCTCAGCGCCGCGAGCAGGGCTTCGGTGAAGTGCAGGCCCGCCGTGGGGGCCGCAACCGATCCCTCGGGTTGGGCGAACATGGTTTGATAGTCGCTCCGGTCGCGCTCATCGGGCGCCCGTCGCGCGGCGATGTAGGGCGGCAGGGGCATGGCGCCCCGCTCCTCGACGGCCTGATCGAGGATGGGTCCGTGAAACGCGAACGCCAGCGTTACCTCCCCGCCCTCCCCCTTGGCTTCGACGGTCGCATCGAGCTGGCCGAGAAAACAAAGGTTTCCTTCGG
>DASSJW010000555.1:0-2922 GCA_035690995.1 Xanthobacteraceae bacterium | reverse complement strand
TCGCCATCGAATTCATCTTCCGCTTCGACCGCCTGTTGCGCGGCGAGCGGGCGCGCCGCATCGAGGCCACGTCGGTGAGCTGATGAACTGGGTCGAGGGGAGCATCCTGCTGTTCGGCGGCCTTGTCGCGGTGATGGGGCTCGGCCTGCCGGTCGCCTTCGCGTTCCTCGCGCTCAACGTCGTCGGGGCGATACTCTTTCTCGGCGGCGAGCCCGGGCTCGCCCAGCTCGCACGCAATGCCGTGCAGTCGATCACCAGCTTTTCGCTCACGCCCATCCCGTTCTTCATCCTGATGGGCGAAGTGCTGTTCCACACCGGCGTGGCGCTCAAGGCGATCGACGCCTTTGCGCTGCTCATCCGCCGTGTGCCCGGCCGGCTCGCGGTCATCGCCATCGTCGCCGGCACCGTGTTCTCGGCCATCTCGGGCTCGACCATCGCCACGACCGCGCTGCTCGGCAGCCTGATGCTGCCGACCATGCTCGCGCGCGGCTACGACCCGCGCATGGCCATGGGCCCGATCATGGGCATCGGCGGCGTCGACATGCTGATCCCGCCCTCGGCGCTGACGGTGCTGCTCGGCAGCCTCGCCAGCATTTCGATCGCCGGGCTGCTCATCGGCGGCATCGTGCCCGGCCTCATTCTGAGCCTGATGTATGTCGGCTACATCATCGCGCGCGCGACCATGAACCCGGCGCTGGCGCCGGACGAGCCGGTGGCGGAGGAGGGGCCGCCGGGCGCCGCACGCTGGCTGCCGTTCGTGACCCACGTCGTGCCGCTCGTCCTCATCTTCGGTCTGGTGATCGGCGCGATGACCGGCGGCTTCGCGACGCCGACCGAAGCGGCCGCGATCGGCGCGGCCGGGACGATCGTGGCTGCCTGGGTCTACCGCAGCCTGAGCTTCGCCAACCTGATGAAGGCGCTCACCGGCACGGTCGCGGTCTCCGGCACCATCCTGTTCATCATCGTCGGCGCCACCACCTTCTCGCAGGTGCTGAGCTTCTCCGGCGTGGTCAACGGGCTGGTGGAGCTGGTGACCGGCCTCGGGCTCTCGGTCAACGCGCTCATGATCGCAATGCTGCTGATCCTGCTGTTCCTCGGCTGCTTCGTCGACCAGGTCAGCATGATGCTGATCACGCTGCCGTTCTTCATGCCGCTGGTGCAGCGTTACGACGTCGATCTGATCTGGTTTGGCGTGCTGTTCCTGATCTGCATGCAGCTCGGCCTGCTGACCCCGCCCTTCGGCCTGCTGTTGTTCACGATGAAGGGGGTGGCGCCGCCCTCGATCACCATGCAGCAGATTTACGCGGCGTCGATGCCTTACATCGCGATGAGCATCCTGATCCTGGTCCTGATCTTCCTGTTTCCGGCGATCGCGACCTGGCTTCCCGCCGTGCTGAGCCGGTGATGCCCCGTTCCGTCCGCCTCGACGACCTCTTGCCCTATCTGATGAATCGCCTGGTGGCGCGGCTCAACCAGAACCTGGGCGAGCGGCTGCGCCGGCGCGGCTATTCGTTCCAGGAATGGCGCGTGCTCGCGGTGCTCGCCGCCCATGACGGGATCACCTTGTCGCAGCTCGCCGATGCCACCGTGATGCCGCAGCCGACCGTGAGCCGTGTGGTGGCGCGGCTCGAGCGTCGGCAGTTTCTACGGCGCCGGCCGGGCGCAGGCGACTCGCGCTTCGTCGAGGCCTGGATCACGCGGCGGGGCGCCGCGGCCTATCGCAAGATGTTGCCGCTCGCGGTCGGGGAGTATCGCCGCGCGGTCGCCGGATTTGACGCGAAGCAGACGCAGTGGCTGCGCCGCGCCGCCATTCAGATGATCGAGAATATCGGGGTCGAGCTCCTGCCCGAGCGGCCGCCGCAGGGGATCCCGCCCGCGGCTAGGCCGCGGACTGTTCGGCCACCTTCGGTTTGGTCAGCCGCACCGCGAGCATCCAGGATACCCAGAGGAAAAGGAAATAAAGCGCCAGAAACACGATCAGGCTCACATGCGGCCCCCATTCGTATTCGACGAACAGGCCAAGGAAATAGGCGACGAAGTCGCCGGCCACCATGAATACCAGATAGTAGATCAGAAGGGTCACAATTGCCTCCGCCAACGGCCGGCCTCGGGATCACAGAATTAAAGTCTACGCCATTTGCCGGCGATAGTCTGCATAAGATTGCTTACTCTTGCCTCACTCCGGCAGCACCGCGGTGGCCTCGATCTCGAGCCGCGCCAGCGGCTCCACCAGGCGCGTGACCTCGACCACTGCCATGGCCGGAAAATGCCGGCCCATGACGTCGCGATAGGCGGCGCCCAGCGCCGGCAGGTCGCCGAGATACTCTTCCATGTCGCGCACGTACCAGGTCAGCCGCACGATGTGCTGCGGCGAGGCGCCCGCCTCCTTGAGCACCGCGACGATGTTTTCGAGCGCGAGCTTCATCTGCGCCACGAAACCCTGCGCGAACCGGCCCTGCGCGTCCTGTCCGATCATGCCGCCGACGAACACCATTTCGCCGCGCGCAAGAATGCCGTTGGCGAATCCCTTCGGCCGCGGCCAGCCGGCGGGCTGCAGCACGGCATGAAGGGCATTGCGATCTTCCCGGGTCGAGCGGTCGGGCACGTTGTTTCCTTTGTTCTCGAACTGGCCCTTCACGAGGCCAGCTGCTGCGAGGCGGGTTCGCCCGCGATGCGGCGCAGCTCGAAGCGCTGCAGCTTGCCGGTCTGGGTGCGCGGCAATGCGGCGACGTATTCGATGGCGCGGGGATATTTGTACGGCGCAATGTTGGCCTTGACGTAGTCCTGCAGGAGCTTGGTCAAGGCCGCGTCGCCGGTATGGCCGGGACGCAGCACGACGTAAGCCTTGACGATCTGCCCGCGTTCGGCGTCGGGCGCGCCCACTACTCCGCATTCGGCGATCGCCGGATGGGTGAGGAGCGC
>DASSJW010000554.1:0-5494 GCA_035690995.1 Xanthobacteraceae bacterium | reverse complement strand
GACGTCAAGAATACGACCAAGTTCTATTGCGACGTGCTCGGCTTCCGCGTGTCCGACTGGATGGGCGACTTCTTTTCGTTCCTGCGCTGCGGTCGCGATCACCACACCATCAACCTGATGCAGACCAACGAGGACCGGCATTTCCACACCGCGTTCGAGCTGCGCGATTGGGCCCATCTGCAGACCGCCTGCGACTATCTCAGTCTCAACGGCTACAAGCTGCTGTGGGGCCCGGGCCGGCACGGCATCGGTCACAATCTCTTCGCCTATCACCGCGCGCCGAACGGGCTGATCACCGAGCTGTTCGCCGAGCTCGACCAGGTCAATGAGGAACTCGGCTATTTCGAACCGCGGCCCTGGCATCGCGACAATCCGCAGCGGCCAAAAGTGTGGGCCAAGGATCCGTCGGCCTCGAACCTGTGGGGCATCATGGCGCCGGACGAGATGCATCACTGAGCGGCGCGGCCGGCGGGGACGCGTTGCGCGGGATCGCGCGGCAGTTGACGCTGCACGGCATTTCTCGCTACCTCTCGCGCATGGTGAGGCGTCGGCACGTCTATCATGTGGCGGGATACGACCCGATCGACGCCGGCGCGCAATACCGGCGCTTCCGGCGCCAGCTCGACGTCTTCCAGCGCACCTGGAACGTGGCCGCAACCGTCTCCGAGCAATCGAACGATCAGTCGCGTGCCTGGTGGACGGTTCAGGCGCATGGGGGCAACTGGCGGGTCGAGGCCACGCACGAAGTGCTGATTTGGGACGACATCGTCCGCGCTGATTTCAGGCGATCGCTGCCGGCGCGGCTCCTCGATGCCGCGCGCGTCTACGCCGATTTCGTCGCCACCGGCACGATGTTCCGCTACGTTGCGGCGAACCCGCGCTACGCCGGCTTTTTTCTGTTCCCCGTCCTTGCGCTGGCTTTGTTCGCGCTCGGCGGATGGTTCTTGGCGCACGTCCTGACCATGCTGTTCGGTCTCGAGGGGGTCGCCGCAGCCGTGGTGGGCCTGGTGGCGGGGCTTGGCGCCTTCCTCGGGCTATTGCTGTGGCCCGGCCGGCGCTGGCGGGTGCAGCAGCTATTGGACGACTGGATCTTCGCCCACGACTATCTTCACGGCCGCCGGCCCGACGTCGAGGCCCGCCTCGACCACTTCGCGCAGGCGCTGGTCGCGCGGTCGCGCGACAGCGACCTGGATGAAATCGTTATCGTCGGCCACAGCCTCGGCGCGATGCTCGCGATCGACATCCTGGTCCGGGCGCTTGCGCGCGATCCCGATTTCGGCCGCCGCGGCGCGGCGGTCTGTTTGCTCACTGTGGGGGCCACGATTCCCAAATTCGCGTTGCATCCGCGTGCGCATGATATCCGCGGCCGGATCGCACGCGTAGTGGCCGAGCCGTCGATCGCCTGGACCGAATACCAGTCGCGCGACGACACCATCAGCTTCTACAAATTCGATCCGGTTGCGCTGAAACGCATCGCCGGCGACCGGCTCGAGGGCAAGCCGGTGATCCGACGCGTGCAGATCCATGACATGGTGACCGCAGAGACGTTTGCGCGTTGCCGCCGCAGCATTCTGCGGCTGCACTACCGTTCGGTGATGGCGAACGATCGCCGCGCCGCTTACGACTATTATCTCCTGGCCTGCGGACCCGCCGCCTTCAACGACTGGACGATCGCGCCCGAGGGCCTCTTGGACTTCGTGGCCGCGGACGGCACCTATCGGGAACCGCCGCGCTGTCCCACGAGGGTCGCAGAGCCGGCCTCATGACGCCGCTGGTTGCCAAGCTGATCTGGCTGATCGGCGTCGTCGGCTGGTTCGTCATCCGCTATCCCCATCAACGGCGCGCGCGTCGGACGCCGAAGCTGCGGCGCAGCGATCGCGGCCGCGAGCTCGTGCTGATGACGATTTCGGCCACGGGACTCGGCATCATTCCGATGATCTACGTGTTCACCGGGGCGCCACGCTTCGCCGACTACCCGATGCAGCCGTGGCAGGGTTGGCTGGGAGCGGTGCTGTTCGCCGCGTCGCTGTGGCTGTTCCATCGCACCCACAAGGACCTCGGACGCAACTGGTCGGTGACGCTGGAGGTGCGCGAGCAGCACGCGCTGGTGACCAACGGCGTCTACGGCCGCGTGCGCCATCCCATGTATTCGGCATTCTGGCTGTGGGCGCTGGCGCAGGCGCTGCTGCTGCCGAACTGGATCGCCGGCCCGGCCGGTCTGGTCGGCTTCGGGACGCTGTTCTTCCTGCGGGTCGGCCGGGAGGAGGCGCTGATGGCGGAGACCTTCGGCGACGAATATCGGCGCTACCTGGCCCGCACCTCACGCATCTTGCCGGGGATTTATTAGATCGGGGCGGCTATCGATGTCAGCGCGGCCGCTGCATCCAGCCGACGAAACGGGTCAGCAGGCTCTGCGGCAACAGGATGCAGATCGCCACGCTGATCCGGTCGATCAATCGTGGAATTACCAGGCGTCTTCCCGCTTTGAACCCGCGCCATCCCGCTTCGGCGATGGCGGGGGAATTCGAGCGCGGCATCAGCTTCATGAGCCGGCTTTGCCCGACCGAACAGCGCTCGAAAAAGGCGGTCCTGACGACACCGGGAGCGAGGCAGGTGACGGTCACGCCGCTGCCCGCGACTTCGGCGGCGAGCGCCGCGGAGAACGAGTTCACATATGCTTTCGATGCGTAATAGGCGGCCATGTTCGGCCCGGCGACGTAGCCGGTGATCGAACCCACGTTGAGGACGCCGCCGCGTCCTCTCGCCACCATGGCTGGAAGAAATCGCAGCGTCAGTTCGGTCAAGGCGCGAATATTGACATCGACGAGGTTCAATTGCTCGCCGGGGGCAGCCTTGGCCGCCGGCCCGAACACGCCGAAACCGGCGCTATTGACCAGCACGTCGCAGTAGAGGCCGCGGTCGGACAAGACGCGCTCGATCTGGTCGGCGGCGCGAGGGTCGAGGAGGTCGAGGGCAAGCGCTTCCGCTTGCGCGCCGGCTGCGGCAAGTTCGGCCGCGAGCGCATCGAGCGCCGCCTGCGAGCGGCCCAGCAGCAGCAGAAAACATCGATCACGCGCCGCGAGTCGCGCGATGTCCCGGCCGATCCCGGACGAGGCGCCGGTCACGACGATGGCAGGGCTCAACGTGCCCCTGGTCTCCGTCACCGTGTCCACCCCGTAGCGAAAAAGCGCGCGACCGATGTCATGACCGAAGGCGTTCAGCGTGCGCCGGCATGGACAGCCCGCGCCAGCGCCCGCCCGACGCAGTCATAGCCGGCGGTCGAGTTGTGCAGTCCGTCCCAGGAGACGAGTGCGCCTGCGGGCAGCCGCGCCTCGATCGAGCGGCGCATCAATGTGAAGGGTGAAAACAGGCCGACCCGTTTCTGCCGCGCCACTTCGGCGATGATGGCCTGCATGACCCTGTGGTTGGAAGCGGCAAGCACGATCGGGGCGTATTGCAGGTCCATCACCCTCACTCCCGGCGTGCTCGGCGGGAGGTTCAAGTCAGCGAATGCAACCCTAACATGATAGTGCATGGCGAAAAAAGGCCGGAATCAACGACAAATGGGCGACATCGGCGAGTTTCGGCCGACCGAAAGTTCCAATTGCTCCAAAAAGAGCAAGTCTTTCGGGCGGCGAAGGGCCGCGTGGGCCAAAAAAGAGCGGAGGCCTCGAAGGCCTCCGCTCTCCGTCCCCTTGGTGTTTGACGCGGTGTCGATCAGGTGCGCGGGGCGGCTTCGGCCGTCTGACGCACTGGAGTGGAAGGCTTCCTGGCGGCAACCGCCGGAGCCCGCGGCGTCGGAGCCTGCGCCGTCGGCTGGCTCGCCATATAGCGCCGCCCGCCGTTGAGCTCGCGAAGGCGGTTCACCCAATCCTCGGGATACATCAGATGGTTTCCGGGAACGCGCAGGCCCATGTGGCTCGCGATCGACTGGATGAAAGCCACGCAGTTCCAGGTGGCCGCATTCCAAACGGGTGAAGTCGCCTGCAGGTGCTTGATATATGCAAACACGTCCTTGGCCTGCGCCTCATCCATATAGACGCGGTAGCTGGCGGTCAGATATTCCTCGTCGAGGTCGCCGTAGCTCTTGCCCGTCTCCGCCATCACCGGCAGCACGTGCCCGACGATGTAGGGGATGACGCTGTCTGTTGCCGGATGCAGGCCCGCGACGTCGACCTTACGCTCACCGGCCCGCCCGAACCACACGAAGGCGTGGCCATAGCTGGCCGCCGTGCGCGCGCGGAAATCGACGTAGTACATTCCTTTGGTGCTGCTCTGCGGCTTCGCGCTGGTCACCGCGGTAGCAGTTGGTTCCTGCGCGCTCGCCGCCTGAATTCCCAGCCCGGCTGAGATCGCGACCGCACACAAGCCCACGAGAAAGCCGAGGCTTCCCCTTTTTGCCGGACGATGTTGCATTGTTGGCTCCCCTCACCATGCTCCGCTCAGCAACGACTGAAGCGGCAAGCGCATTGCAGTATTCGAGACGGTGGCGAGAGGGTGCCCACGAAACTCTGCTTCTTCGAAGATGAAAGAAAGCAGCGAACGCGAGCACCCCTCGCGACACGCGGTTAGCCTCGCGCGGCCACCGGCTGCGGATACTTGCCGACCGGGAACTTGCCGACCGGATACTTGCCGATCGGGGCCTTACCAACCGGCGCTGCCGGCGGAGGCGGTTCCTTACGCGGAAGGTCGGCGGCGGCGGCTGCGCTCAGCATGGCCAAGGATGCAGCCGTTACGGTTAGAATCTTCAGCATGACTAATCCCCTTCGTGTTTGGACAGCATCTCTGCGGAAACCCCGGATGAGGCAACCGAGGGACGCCCCCCTGTCTTCGCACCATCACTTAGCCAGAGCGGTTTCCACCGCTGCACGGTTAAAAAATGCTCTAACAGCCATTTCGACACAATGAAAAAGCGCTCGAGTCACCGGCACAGAGGCTCGTTTTCAAAGAGGTGTTGCACAAATATCACCGGCACGGCGTTGGGGTGCGTTTTTGATGAAAAATCGGGCCGAATTCCACGCGTTCAGGCGCCAATTTTTGGTGATGCAGCCTGATGTCGCCTCGTATGACGTTACCTGCGCGATCGATTCCCGGCGTTCTCCTACCTGCTGGCGGGGGTATTTCTGCCCGAGCGAAGGCGTTGGGGGAGAATCGAGTCGCGCGGAAGCGCGCACTGGCACTGAAGGGGCATCTCTCACCCGCGGCCAGGCGCTCTCGACAGTCAGCAGGTGCACCGCAGAACCGGCTCCGTCGGAATCAAACGGTCCAAAGGGGCAAGCGCATGCGGCGTATTGGCGTCGATCCCGCACGAGAGAAGGGTGTCGCGCGTCCGCCGCGCGCGCTAGACTCGGGCCCGACGAGACGCGAAAGGCGGGAGGAGATCAGTCGATGTTTGCCACCACGAGACGCGTTGCGCTGGGCTTGCTGGCCATGGGATGCGCCGGCGCGCTATGGGCCAGCGCCCCGGCGCGGGCCGCCGACCCGATCAAGGTCG
>DASSJW010000553.1:0-2919 GCA_035690995.1 Xanthobacteraceae bacterium | reverse complement strand
ATCGCGGCCGCCGGCTTGATCAATGCGCTCGATCTCACCGGGCGCGACATCAAATCGACCAAGCTCGTGTGCAACGGCGCGGGCGCGGCCGGCATCGCCTGTCTCGAACTGCTCAAGGCGACCGGGTTCACGCCCGACAACATCATCCTCTGCGACACCAAAGGCGTGGTCTATCAGGGCCGCACCGAGGGCATGAACCAATGGAAATCGGCGCATGCGGCGAAAACCTCGGCGCGCACGCTGGCCCAGGCGCTGGCCGGCGCCGACGTCTTCTTCGGCCTTTCGGCCAAAGGCGCGGTGACCAAGGAGATGGTGAAATCGATGGCGGCGAAGCCGATCATCTTCGCCATGGCCAACCCCGACCCGGAAATCACGCCGGAGGAAGTGGCGGAGGTGCGCAGCGATGCCATCATGGCGACCGGACGCTCCGACTATCCCAATCAAATCAACAACGTTTTGGGCTTTCCCTATATTTTCCGCGGCGCCCTCGACGTGCGCGCGACCGCCATCAACATGGAGATGAAGGTCGCGGCCGCCAAAGCGCTCGCCGCGCTCGCGCGCGAGGACGTGCCCGATGAGGTCGCCGCCGCCTATGGCGCGCGGCCGAAATACGGTCCCGACTACATCATCCCGGTGCCGTTCGACCCGCGGCTGATCTCGTTCATCCCGCCCGCCATCGCCAGCGCCGCCATGGAGACCGGCGTCGCCCGGCGTCCGATCGTCGACATGGACGCCTACCGGGCGCAGCTGCGCTCGCGCCGCGATCCGGTCGCCGGCATCCTGCAGCGCGTCTATGAGCGGCTGCGGCGGCGACCGCAGCGCGTGGTCTTCGCCGAGGGCGAGGAGGAGCAGGTGATCCGCGCCGCTGCAAACTTCGTCAACGAGGGCCTCGGCACCGCGTTGCTCGTCGGCCGCGAGGATCGCGTGCGCGAAAGCGCGCGCAACCTCGGCATCGAGCTCGGCGGGGGCATCGAGATCATCAATGCGCGGCTGTCGCAGCGCAATGCGGCCTATGCAGCCTTTCTCTACGAACGGCTGCAGCGCCACGGCTTCCTGCAGCGCGACGTCCAGCGTCTGGTCAACCAGGACCGCAACCATTTCGCCGCCTGCATGGTCGCGCTCGGCGACGCCGATGCCATGGTCACCGGGGTCACGCGCAATTTCTCGGTCGCGCTCGAGGACATCCGCCGCTGTGTCGATCCCAAGCCCGGTCACCGCGTGATGGGCGTGTCGCTCGTGCTCGCGCGCGGGCGCACCGTGCTGGTGGCCGACACCGCGGTGACGGAGATGCCGAATGCCGAGATTTTGGCCGACATCGCGGTCGAGGCCGCCGGCGTCGCGCGCCGCTTCGGCTACGAGCCCCGCATCGCACTGCTGGCGTTCTCGACCTTCGGCCATCCGCCGGGGGAACGCGCCGCGCATGTGCAAGGCGCGGTTCGTATCCTGGACCAACGCCGCGTCGACTTCGAATACGACGGCGACATGGCGGCTGATGTCGCGCTCAACATGGAGCTGCGCGAAGCCTATCCATTCTGCCGTCTGACCGGACCCGCCAATGTGCTGATCATGCCGGCATTCCATTCCGCCTCGATCTCGACCAAGCTGCTGCAGGAACTGGGCGGCGCCACGGTCATCGGGCCGATCCTGGTCGGGCTTGACCGGCCGGTGCAAATCGTGCCGCTCTCGGCCAATGACGCCCAGCTCGTCAATATGGCGGCGCTTGCGGCGTTCAATGTCAGCGGATGAAGAAAGGACAGAGGGCGGAGCGCGCTTTTCGCTCGGCCGCCGCTCCGGGTCCTGGAGGAGCCAGATGACCACCAGCAAACTGCAAGGCGTGATCGCCGCCATCGCGACCGCCGTCGACGACAAGGGAGAGCCGGATTGCGCGCGTTCGACGGCGCTGGCGCGCTTTCTGCTGGCCAATGGCTGCGACGGCTTGAACGTGCTCGGCACCACCGGCGAGGCCACCTCGTTCTCGCTGGAGCAACGCAAGCGCGTGATGAGCGCCTACAGCGAGGCGGGGCTGCCGCTCGATCGGCTCATGGTCGGCACCGGAGCGGCCTCGGTCGCCGACGCCGTTGCGCTCACGCGGCATGCCGCCGAACTCGGCTTCGCCGGCGCGCTGTTGTTGCCGCCGTTCTATTATAAAGGCGTGCCGGACGACGGTCTCTTCGCCTATGTCGAGATCATCGTGCGGGCGACGGCGGCAGAGCCCATCCCGATCTATCTCTATCACTTCCCGGCCCAATCCGGGCTTCCCTGGCACGTCAAGCTGGTCGGGCGGCTGGTCGCGTCGTTCGGAACGCGCATCGTCGGGCTGAAGGATTCATCGGGCGACATGGCCTATGCGCGCGAAGCCACAAAGGTCGCGCCCGGCTTCAAGGTGTTCCCGTCGACCGAAGCCGTGCTGATGGAGGCGCGCGCGGGCGCCTTCGCCGGCTGCATCTCCGCCACGGCCAATCTCAATGCCGACCTGTGCGCGCGGGCGTGGCGCGACGGTGACGCCGACGCGCTCGCTGCCGCGGTCTCCATCCGCAAGCTGTTCGACGGCAAGCAGCTTGTTCCCGGCGTGAAAGCGCTGATCGCGCATATTCACGATGACGCGGGCTGGGCGCGGGTGCAGCCCCCGCTGAGCGCTTTTTCGCCCTCGGACGAAGCCGCGGTTTCGAGCGCCTACGACAGCCTGCGGGCAGGCACCGCGCGCGAGCGCAAGACCGGCGCAAAAGCCCGGGTCGGGTAGCGTTAAAGCAGCATTTCAGCGCCAATTTGGCCTGATTATCGGCTGACCGCTGGTCGTGCCCGCACCGTCCGGCGATGTTACGACCAGGCCCGGGGGCGAGCCGATCGAGAAGCCCCCCGCCGAGGCGACGCGTACCGACCGTTGACGCTAGCAGGCGGGACGACTATAAGCGGCGCGCT
>DASSJW010000552.1:0-2009 GCA_035690995.1 Xanthobacteraceae bacterium | reverse complement strand
CACCCTCATTGCCATGGGCACCGGGGTGGCGTGGATCTACAGCGCCGTGGCGATCCTGCTTCCCGGCCTTTTCCCACCCGCGTTCCGCGGCCCCGACGGCACGGTGGCCGTCTATTTCGAGGCCGCTGCGGTCATCACCGTATTGGTGCTGCTGGGGCAGGTGCTCGAGCTGCGCGCGCGCGAGCAGACCTCGGGCGCCATCCGCGCGCTGCTCGACCTCGCCCCCAAGACCGCCCGGCGCGTCCGCGCCGACGGCAGCGATGAGGAGGTTTCGCTCGACGCGATCGTGGTCGGCGACCGGCTGCGCGTGCGGCCCGGCGACAAGATCCCGGTCGACGGCGTGACCATCGAGGGACGGTCGGCCATCGACGAGTCGATGGTCACGGGCGAATCGATGCCGGTAACGAAGGAGATCGGCGCCAAGGTCATCGCCGGCACCCTCAACACCACCGGCGGTTTCGTGATGCGGGCGGAGAAGGTCGGCCGCGACACCCTGCTTGCGCAGATCGTGCAGATGGTGGCATCGGCGCAGCGCTCCCGCGCCCCGATTCAGCGCCTCGCCGATCAAGTCGCGGGCTGGTTCGTGCCCGCCGTCATCGTGTTCGCGATCGCCGCATTCGTGGCCTGGGCCACGTTCGGGCCGGAGCCGCGTTATGCCTACGGGCTTGTGGCTGCGGTCACGGTGCTGATCATTGCCTGTCCGTGCGCGCTCGGTTTGGCGACGCCGATGTCGATCATGGTGGGGGTCGGTCGCGGCGCACAGGCCGGGGTGCTGATCAAGAATGCCGAGGCGCTCGAGCGCATGGAGAAGGTCGACACCCTCGTTGTCGACAAGACCGGCACGCTGACCGAAGGCAAGCCCAAGGTCGTGGCGGTGGTTCCGGCCACCGGCTTCGAGGAGAGCGAAATGCTGCGGCTGGCCGCCAGCGTGGAGCAGGCGAGCGAGCATCCGTTGGCGGCGGCCGTTGTGGCCGCGGCCAAGGAGCGCGGGCTCGCGCCGTCGCAGGTCTCGGAGTTTGATTCGCCCACCGGCAAAGGTGCGGTCGGCATCGTTGATGGCCGGCGCGTGCGCCTGGGCAACGCGAAATTTCTCCACGAGCTGGGGATCGATACCGCTGATCTTGAGGGTGAAGCCGAACGGCTGCGCGCCGACGGCGCCACCGCCATCTTCCTCGCCATCGACCGCAAAATCGCCGCAGTGATTGCAGTGGCCGATCCGATCAAGCCCACCACGCCAAAGGCGCTCGAGCTGCTGGCGCAGGACGGCGTGCGCGTCGTGATGCTCACCGGCGACAACCGCACCACCGCCCAGGCCGTTGCCCGGCACCTCGGTATCGAGAACGTGGAAGCGGAAGTGCTGCCCGATCAGAAAAGCGCGGTGGTCGAGAAGCTGCGCCGGCAAGGTCGTGTCGTCGCCATGGCGGGCGATGGGGTCAACGACGCTCCGGCGCTCGCAGCGGCCGACGTTGGCATCGCCATGGGCACCGGCACTGACGTCGCGATCGAGAGCGCCGGCATCACCTTGCTCAAAGGCGATCTGATGGGCATCGTCCGCGCCCGCCGGCTGTCGGCGGCGACCATGCGCAACATCAGGCAGAATCTGTTCTTTGCGTTCGTCTACAACGCGGCGGGCGTGCCGATCGCCGCCGGCGCGCTCTATCCGATGTTCGGCATCCTGCTGTCGCCGGTGATTGCTGCCGCTGCCATGGCGCTGTCCTCGGTGAGCGTGGTCGGCAATTCCTTGCGCCTGCGCCGCCTGCAGCTTTAGCGCGACGTTGCGCAGGCCGCTGCCGACGTCTTGGTCGCCGCAGCGGGTGCGAGGTGAGCCAGTTCACATCTCGGTTCCGCGATTCGTGGTCTTCTGACGCCGCGACCGTGGGAGGCTGAGATGTACGCGGCGTTGTTGACGGCGCTGGTGACCTGGATCACCGCGAACTTCGATCTTCCGCGCGATTACGACCATCCGCAGGTGCAACTGGTGCCGGCGATGGAGATCACGTTCCTGCGCT
>DASSJW010000551.1:0-2289 GCA_035690995.1 Xanthobacteraceae bacterium | reverse complement strand
GTGCTGCCCGGCTTCATCGACACGCACCATCACTTCTATCAAAGCGCGTTGCGCAACGTGCTGCCCAACGGCGTGCTCGCGGACTATTTCCGCGACATTTCCGGCGCCGCCACCAATCACTACCGTCCGGAAGACGCCTATGTCGGCAATCTGATCGGCGCGTTGCGCTCGCTCGATGCCGGCATCACCACCATCACCGACCTGTCGCAGGTCTCCAATACGCCGGAGCACAGCGATGCCCTGATCAAGGGCCTGACCGAGTCGGGCATCCGCGCGATCTACGCCTATTCGCGCGGATCGGGTCCCGGCGCCAAATATCCAGACGACGTCGAGCGCTTGCAGAAGACGTACTTCTCCTCGGCCGACCAGTTGGTGACGCTGGCGCTCGGCACCGCGGTCAACAAGGAGCAATGGCTACTCGCCCGCCGGCTCGGCCTGCGCATCTTCACCCATGTGGTCGGCGGCAATCGCGGGCTCGGGCCCGAGGACGTGGTGAAGCTCGGCGATGAGGGCCTCATGGGCCCGGACAACGTCTATATCCATTTCACCAACGCCACCAACGACCAGATGCGGCGGGTCAAGGACACCGGCGGATGGCTGTCCATCGCCTGCCCGATCGAGATGGCCATGCGTCACGGCATGCCGCCGATCCAGCAGGCGCTCGATGCCGGCATCCGTCCGAGCCTCTCGAGCGACGTCGAGACCACCATGGCGGCCGACATGTTCACGCAGATGCGCTCGGTCTTCACCCTGCAGCGCGCGCTGCTCAACGACCGCTCGATCAAGGGCGAGAAGGACCTGCCGCCGCTCCTCAGCGCGCGCGACGTGATCGAGTTCGCCACGCTGCAAGGCGCCCGCGCGGACGGGCTGGAGGCAAAGGTCGGCACGCTCACGCCGGGCAAGGAAGCCGATATCGTGATGCTGCGCACGGATCTGACCAACACGCTGCCGTTCAACAGCGCCTATGGTGCGATCGTCACCGCGATGGACACCAGCAATGTCGATACGGTGATGGTTGCGGGCAAGGTGGTCAAGCGCGCCGGCAAGCTCGTCGGTGTCGATCTCGATCGCGTGGGACGTGACGCGGCCGCCTCGCGCGATTACCTCGTCGGCAAGCTCGGGTGGCCGCGCTCGGTCATCGACACGAGCTTGTCCGGTCATTAGCGAGTGCCCGCGCGCTCGACGATCGAGGAGGTCGCCGGTGGAGAGAGCTGAACGGGGAGGGCGGTTGGCCGCCGGCGCCGCGGCGCTTGCTTGTGCGCTGCTCCTCTTGTCCTCGCGCGCAACGCCTGCGCAGGACACGCCGCCCGTGGCCGCCTATCCGGTCGGCATCAGGCAGCTCGAATTCGTGGACCAGGATCGCGCGGTGTTTTATCCCGCGGTCTTGCGCGACCGCGCTGCTCCGCTGTTCACCATGCCGTTCTTCGCCAATCTCGGCCTTTACCGGGATGTGGAGGTGGCTTCCGCCGGCGCGCCGTTTCCCCTCGTCGTGTTCTCCCACGGCCGCGGCAGCAACGGCCTCTATTACGCGTGGTTTGCCGAATTCCTCGCGGCGCGCGGCTACATCGTCGCCGCGCTCAACCACTACCGCGCCAATACCTGGGATTCCACGATCGTCTATCTCGCCAACAAGCTGTGGCAGCGTCCGCGCGATGTCGGGCTGACCATCAGCTTCCTGTTGAACGATCCGTTCTGGGCGAAGTCCATCGACGCCGGCCGGATCGGCGTCGCCGGCCATTCGCAGGGCGGCTTCACCGCGCTCTGGATCGGCGGCGCCAAGGTCAATGCCGATAAATATCTCGCGTTCCAGCGCGGCTGGCGCAACAACGCGATGGTGCCCGACCATCTGCGCCGGGAGTTGCCGCTCGACGCCGGGCCGGCGCTCGACGTGGCGGACAAGCGGGTCAAGGCGGTGTTCGCCATGGCACCCGGCATCGTGCAGGCCTTCGGCATGGATGAAGCCGGCCTGCGGCAGCTCACCGTGCCGGCCTATATCACGGTCGGCGCCGCCGACACCCAGGCGCCGCCCAAGGACAATGCCGAGTTCGCGGCGCGATACATTCCCCACGCCGAGGTCGTCGTGATTCCCGGCCGGGTCGATCACGACATCTTCGTCAACGAATGCAACGAGGACGGCAAGAATGAATTCCCGCAGGCCTGCATCGACGCAGCAGGCGTCGACCGCGCCAGGATCCACGAGACGGTCGGCAACGCGGCGGTGAAGTTCTTCGATGCCAGCCTCGATGTCCGCCGTGCAAAATGAACGGCGCGCCCGGCCGGAGCCCGGCC
>DASSJW010000550.1:0-2669 GCA_035690995.1 Xanthobacteraceae bacterium | reverse complement strand
GCCCTGCGCTTCCAGGCGCAGGCTCCTGATTGGGAGCTGCGCGATGATGCCCGCCGCATCGAGCGCATATTTCGATTCCGCAATTTCCGGGAAGCGCTTGCCTTCGTTGCGGATTGAACGAACCCGCTGCGCGGGAGTAGTGGCGCGGCCTGCTCCGGGGAGCTGCTGATCTGAAGTCTCCTGCCTGAGAGGATGTGGATCATCACACCCACTCCCCCTCAGGACAGGAGCTCCAGATGGCTACAATGAGCCCTCTTCGCCGGCGCATGATCGAGGACATGACGGTCCGCAATCTGTCGCGTTCGACGCAGCAATCGTACATCTACGCGGTGGCGAAGTTTAGTCGCCATTTCAACCGTCCACCTGATCGGCTCGGCATGGAGGAGGTCCGTGCCTACCAGCTCCATCTCGTAGCGCAAAAGCGGTCGTGGTCGCATATCAACCAAGTCGCATGTGCGCTGCGGTTCTTCTATGGCATCACGCTCGGCCACAAGGAGGCGCTCGAGCGGATCGTCAACGGCAAGGAGCCGGAGAAGCTTCCGGCGGTTCTCAGCCCTGAGGAGATCGTGCGCTTTCTGGAAGCGGTTGCGGGACCGCGCAATCGCGTCGCGCTGACGACTGCTTATGCGGCGGGCTTGCGGATCGGAGAGGTGGCGCGGCTGAAGGTCAGCTCGATCGACAGCAAGCGGATGCTGCTCCACATCGAGGGCGGCAAGGGCGGCAGGGATCGATACGCAATGCTGTCGCCGCGGCTTCTGGAGATCCTCCGGACCTATTGGCGCCGAGCGCGACCCAACGTGTGGCTGTTTCCAGGTCAGGAGCCTGGCGCTCATGTCAGCACCGGAGCTCTCCAGGCGGCCTGCCGCGCCGCGCGCAAGCAGGCGCGGATCGGCAAGCGTGTGACCGCCCACTCGCTGCGGCACAGCTTTGCCACCCACCTTCTGGAGGGCGGGACCGACATTCGCATCATCCAAGTGATGCTCGGCCACAGCCACCTGGAAACGACGGCCCGTTACGCCCAGGTCGCCACCAGCCTGATCGCCGGCACGCCGAGCCCATTCGATCGGCTCTCGCTCGAGGTGATCCCTCCCGAGTAGTTGCAACCCATGCGCTCGGCACTGGAGGTGGCGGACATCTTCCGTCGCCACGGTAACGCGTTCCGTGCCGCGCAGGGCGGTCGGCTCTCGTCCGACCAGCGCCGCGTCATGGCCGCCATAGAGGCCTGCCGCACCGCAGCGCTCGGCGGCCATGTCGAGCAGTGCGATGACTGCGGTCTCGTTCGCATAGCCTACAATAGCTGTCGCGACCGGCACTGCCCGAAGTGCCAGGGCTTGGCGCGCGCCCAGTGGGTCGCCGATCGTCGTGCCGACCTGCTGCCGGTGCCGTATTTCCACGTCGTGTTCACCGTGCCGGAGCCGATCGCTGCCATCGCGCTGCAGAACAAGGTGGTCGTCTACGACATCCTGCTCAAGGCCGCTGCGGAGACGATTCGGCTCATCAGTGCCGACCCTCGCTACCTCGGCGCCGAGAGCGGCATGATCGCCGTTCTGCACACCTGGGGACAGACCCTCACCCATCACCCGCATGTCCATTGTGTCGTGCCGGGCGGCGGCCTCACGGTCGATGGACGCTGGATCGGCTGTCGGCCGAGCTTCTTCCTCCCCGTCCGCGTTCTCTCGCGGCTATACCGACGCCTGTTCCTGCAACGCCTGCAGGCGGCGTTCGAGGGCCGCAAGCTGGAGTTCTTCGGCGCTCTCACCCGCCTGCGCGAACCGGCGGCGTTCGCCCGCCATCTGGCGGCGCTGCGCGATCTCGAATGGGTCGTCTATGCCAAACGTCCGTTCGCCGGACCGCAGCAGGTGCTCGACTATCTGGGGCGCTACACCCATCGCGTCGCGATCGCCAACAGCCGTCTGCTCGCCTGCGAGAATGGCCGTGTCCGTTTCCGCTGGAAGGACTATCGCGCCAACAACAGGTGCAAGGTGATGACGCTCGCCGCCGACGAGTTCATCCGTCGCTTTCTGCTCCACACACTGCCCAAGGGCTTCCGTCGCATCCGTCACTTCGGCTTCCTGGCAAACGCCTGCCGCGCCACCAAGCTGACACGCATTCGCACCGCTCTCGACGCCCCGAAACCAACGCCCGCGGTCGAGCCCGCTGACTATCGCGAGCGCTACGCGATCCTCACCGGTCATCGCATCGATCTATGTCCGGTCTGCGCAGGCCGCATGGTCGAGATCGGCCGCTGGCCGCACTGGGCGCAGCCGCCACGCACACCACCCCACTGTGACACGTCATGAAGCCTTGCCGCGAGCTCGCTCCCCTGTGCACTATTCCGCCTCTGCCGACGTCCTCCGTCGGAGCGCCGCGCCACATCCGTAACAGCCGCCGCGCCGACTGCCATCGCCAATATCTCCTTGACCAGCATGTGCTCGGCCGCGCCTCTTCGGCAGCGCGACCGCACCATCGCCGCCGTGGCAACGGAGATCTCGGGTTCAGGGCACGCCGAGCATATGCGTCAGCCGCCGGTGCCCGGCTGCAACGCCCATAGGCCCAGGCAAAACAACACGCGGCTTCGTTCAATGCGGCTTCAAATAGGTCCCGCGCCGACCGTGGGGGAACCGTCCGTGACGCGGGACCTATTTGAAGCCTCCGAGATTCCGACGATC
>DASSJW010000549.1:0-3228 GCA_035690995.1 Xanthobacteraceae bacterium | reverse complement strand
CCACGTTGGTGCGATCGCGCGCGCCCCCGGGCGGCATCGCGCTTGCAGCAACCCGCTGGCTATTTTCCCGCGCGACCCTATTGCAACTATTGGTAGTAGCATGTACCGTGGGTTGCAGACGGGCGTTGAGCGCCATCAACTGGTCCTCAGCGCAGAAAACCGAGCGACGGGAGAACCGCATCCACCATCTGGCAACGGCACGCGCAGGTTTGGGAAAACTGCAAGGGCGTCGGGAACGGCACGCGGGACCGGCGACAAGACCGCAGCTAAGTTCGATCACGACCTGGCGGCCGCCAGATAGCCCGCCGCAGACATCGCCGCCCCTCCAACCCGATGATCGCGAAGATGCGCTGGCGCGTGAGTGCGCCGGCGCCACCAAACCAATTGACCGGGAGTCGCTCGTGCCGCCGCGATATCGAGTTGCACGTTCAGCGGTCTCCCGATCGCAGAAGCCGAAAGGTGAAAGATGAGCAGAAATGGCCGTCACTTTGTCTGGCAATCGGCTGTCGCGCTCGCGCTGTTCATGTTTGCCTTTGCGCTCGAACAAGCGCGGGCACAGCAGGGTGGCACGGGCGGCGCGGTGGCCGGGGTAACCTACGCTGCGCAGGGCTGGTCGCCCGCCGACCGCGACACGTTCTATACCACCAGCCAGGGCTCCCGCATGATGCCCTATGCCTGGTTCAAGGCGCTGCGACGGCTGGACGTGGACGCGCCATTCGCCGCCGACAAGCTGCAGCGCTATGGGTACCTGCCGAACGATCCCTCCCCTGGCAACCCGGAGGGTCTGCCGGTCGGGTTTGTCATCGACGGTCCCGTGGCGTCGGGACACCTCGGCATGACATGCGCGGCGTGCCACACCGCACAACTTGAATACAAGCAGGACGGCGTGACCCGGGCGCTGCGCCTCGACGGCGCACCTGCGCATGCGGATTTCCAGGAATTTCTCGTGGATGTTCTTTCCGCGTCGCGGGCGACACTGCTGCAGCCCGAGCGGTTCGATACATTTGCCAGGGAGGTCCTCGGCGCCGGCTACACGACCGCGAAGGCGGCGCAGATCAAAAACGATTTCGGCACATGGGTCGCGCAATTCGGGGAGTTCATGGACAAGAGCCTGCCCGCCACAGCGCCATGGGGGCCGGGCCGGCTCGACGCTTTCGGCATGATCTTCAACCGCGTCGTCGCGCGCGATTTGGGAGTGCCCGACAATTTCAAGATTGCCGACGCACCCGTCAGCTATCCGTTCCTGTGGAATGCCTCGCGCCAGGATCGCACGCAATGGAACGGGGGAGTGCCGAACGGCCTCTATATTCACGCGCTCGCACGCAATACCGGCGAGGTCTTTGGAGTCTTCGCCGATTTTGCACCCCGCAGGGTCACGGGGCCTACCCCGCTCAGTCCCGCGCTGATCGACTACGCGAAGAATTCAGTCAAGTTCGCCGGGCTGCAGACGCTGGAAGAGAAGATCGCGATCTTGCGTGCGCCGCCGTGGCCGCGAGACCTTTTCGGCCTCGATGACTCGCTGGTGGCGCTCGGCAAGCCGCTGTTTGAGACCCATTGCAGCAGCTGTCACGCGGTGCAGCCTTCGGTTGATTTGCCCGGCCTGTGGCGCACCCCCGTCGTCGCGGTCGGCACGGATCCGAAGATGGCGCTCAATTCGGCGCGGATGTCCGACGCCGGACTGCTGACGGGCGCGCTGAGGCCGCCACCCGCCATTGGCGCCAGGATTGGCAATCCCGCGAAGGCTGCCGACATGCTTGCCAATACCGTGGTGGGAAGCCTGCTCGCGGAGGCCCTGGTTCCGCCGATACCGCCGCCGGCAAAGCTGGCGCAGAGCGGTGTCTTTCGTGCGCTGCGGAGGGACTTTGCCGAGCATTTGCCGGACGAGAATCTTGACGCGTTGCTCGACCCGAAACTCTCCGCCAAGGCCAAGGCCGAAGCGATGATCAAGATCAGGGCCTTCATCAACGCGCGGCTGAGCAACATGTTTAATCCACCACCGCCTGTTGCCGGAGCGGCCTACGAGTCGAGGGTGCTCGCCGGCATCTGGGCGACGGCGCCCTATCTCCACAACGGCTCGGTGCCCAACCTGTGGGAATTGTTGAAGCCCGCCAAGGACCGCAGAGCGACCTTCATGGTTGGCAGCCGCGTTTTCGATCCCAAGAATGTGGGTTACGAGACCGACCAGTCGCCGTTCAAGAACGGCAGCTTCGTCGCCGATCCCGCGAACGCGAATGGCAACGGCAACGGCGGCCACGAATACGGGACCACGCTCACCGACGAGCAGCGCTGGGCAATCATCGAATACTTGAAGACTCTCTAGGCGCGGAAGGTCGTCTGCCCGCCCCAAGGACGAGCCGCAAAACTCCTTTCTTCGCCGCGCGGATATGCCATCATGCGACCAGCGACGAGGAGAGCCGAATGCACAAGATCGCCATACCCCAGGCCGCCATCGACCGTGTTCTGAAGCGTCGGAAATCGTTGCACGTTTTCAACGACATCGATCCCGCGCGCACCGCGCATGTCGTGGTCGATCTGCAGAACGGATTCATGGCTGAGGGACAGCCCGCCGAAGTCCCTGCCGCGCGCGACATCGTATCCAACGTCAATCGCATCAGCGCCGCGTTGCGGGCAGCAGGCGGCCTCGTCATTTACATTCAGAACACCATCGACGCGGCGGCGAAGGAAGCCTGGTCGAATTGGTTCACCTACATGTCGGGCGAGGGACGCCGAGAAAGCATGGAAGCGGCCTTTGCCGACGGCAGCTATGGCCACTCGCTCTGGCCCGACCTCGAGGTGCTGCCCCAGGACATCAGGGTGAAGAAGAACCGCTTCGGCGCATTCGTGCCGGGCTCGTCCGATCTGCATGCCGTCCTGCAGGCGCGCAATATCGACACGTTGATCATCACCGGCACGGCCACGAATGTCTGCTGCGAGTCGACCGCCCGCGATGCGATGATGATGAACTACAAGGTGATCTTCGTGTCCGACGGCACCGCCACCTACAATGACGAAGAGCACAATGCGACGCTCGGCATCATGCTCGCGATGTTCGCCGACGTGATGAGCACGGACGAGGTGGTGGCTCGGCTGGCCAGGACGATGAGCCAGGCGGCGGAATGACCGCCGCCGCTCCCGCGCGCCGTGGCGTCAGTCGCGGCGCCAGGGCACGAGATGCCGCTCGACGAGGCTGACGGCGTAGTACATGGCGCCGGCGATGACGGTGAGGAT
>DASSJW010000548.1:0-4115 GCA_035690995.1 Xanthobacteraceae bacterium | reverse complement strand
CACCGTCGGCCGTCTCGACTGCGCCCGCTACATCGTGCTGGCGGAGCCCGGGACCGGGCAGCCGGTCGCCATACTGGACGAGCATTGGACCTACGCCATCCGCAGTGCGGCGGCCGCGATGGTCGCGCTCAAATGGCTGGGGCCCAAGGCACCTCGAACACTGGGGCTGATCGGCGTCGGCACCATGGGCGAGAACTGCCTGCGCTGCCTGCGTCACCTCTATCGCTTCGAGGAGATCATCTGCACGTCGCGGCGGCCCGATACGCGCGAAGCCTTTGCCGCCAAGTGGTCGAAGCTCCTCGGCATCCCGGTGCGGCCGCTCGCCAGCATCGAAGAGGTCGTGCGCAACGCCGATATCGCCATCGGCGGCACGACGCGGACCGATATCGTCAGCCGCGAGGCCTGGGTGCGACCAGGGGCGACCTTCGTCTCGCTCGCGCGCCGCGAAATGGATCCGGCGGGCTGGGCTCGGTTCGACAAGGTCGTGATCGACGACTGGGACTGCAACATGACCGTGCGGGAGTTCCGCGACATGATCGAAGCCGGGCAGTTCGATCGCGGGCGCCTGCATGCCGACATCGGCGAGGTGGTCGCCGGCCTCAAGCCTGGCCGCGAGCGCGACGACGAGCGCATCCTCGTCCACACCACCGGCATGGTGTCGCACGACATCGGCATTGCCTGGCGCATCTACGAGAAGGCCAAGGCGCAGGGCCTGGGCATCGCGCTGCCCACGGCGGTCGCGCAGCAGGCGTTCGGCCCCAAGGATTGATGCCGGGGCCAAGCCTCCAGCTCTAGTTGTGGAGCCTCAACAGGTTGTTCCCAGTTAGACCGAGTCTGCTGATCGGCGGCTTGGCGCCGATACTGCCATGGGGGCGGTGCCAGTTGTAGCGGTGCAGCCAGATCGGAAGCTCTGCGCCGCGATGATCTGAGCGCTGGTAGGCCTTGGCGTAGGCCCATTCGCGGAGTGCTGTTTGGATAAAGCGCTCGGCCTTGCCATTGGTTTTCGGCGTATAGGGTCTGGTTCGGATGTGCTTGAGACCGAGCCGCTTGCAGGCTCGGCCGAAGGCGCGAGATTTGTAGCAAGCTCCGTTGTCGGTCATGACGCGCTGAACGCGGACGCCGAGTTTGGCGTAGTAGACCACCGCGGCTTTCAGGAAGGCGACAGCGCTCGCCTTGCGCTCACTTTTCTTGATCTCGGCATAGGCGACGCGAGAGGCATCGTCGATGCAGACGTGGACGTACTCCCACCCCACGCCTCGGCTGTTGCTCTGTCCCCTGCGATCGCCGGTCATGCGATGTCCTACGTGGTTGAACCTGCCAAGTTTTTTGATGTCGACGTGGATGAGCTCGCCAGGATGGTCGCGCTCGTAACGGCGCACCGGCTCGGCAGGCTCCAGCGCTGCCAGCCTATTGAGCCCGAGGCGCCGCAGAATGCGGCTGACGGTCGCTGGCGAGATGCGCAGTTCGGCTGCGATCTGCTGGCCGGTGTAGCGCTGGCGGCGGAGACGCCCGACCTCGGTGACCACCGCCTGAGGCGTCGGCCGATGCAGCCGATAGGGCCGCGAACTGCGATCACGCAATCCAGCCAAGCCCTCGCTGCGATATCGAGAAACCCATTTGCGAACGGTCCGCGGGCAGACGCCTGCGGCTTCGCCGACGGCCTTCGGCGTCTGCCCGCTCTCAACCTGCCGTACAATTCGCTCTCGACCGTGTGGCGTCAGCCGGGCATTCTTGTGCACGTTCATCCGGTTCTCCCTTGGAATCTGAAGTCTCAGCAACCTCAGCTTCCTCGGTCAGAACCGGATGGACAACCTGCTGCTAGCCCGAACTTTTCACTGTCTTTGACTTGATAGCTGAGTCGGGACAGGGCTTTGGGTAATTTTTCTTCGCAACGGCGTGTCCATGTAGCCCTCTTGCGCTCGGCCGCGAACAATGATTCCTGCGGCCATGTTCATCGATACCATTCCCAACCGGAAGTCGCCGCCAGCGGTTCTCTTACGTGAGAGCTATCGCGAGGGTGGGCGTGTCAAGAAGCGCACGCTGGCGAATTTGTCGAAGCTACCGCAGTCGCTGATCGACGGCATTGGGGCGCTGCTCGATGGCGGTAAGGTCTCGGGCAAACGCGCGGCAGAACCCGGCTTCGAGATTGTTCGCAGTTTACCGCACGGCCATGTGGCTGCGGTGAAGGCCATGATCGGCAAGCTCGGGCTCGAACGAACGTTGCAAGGCCGCTCTGGCGTCGACAAGCGCGTGCGCAATCTGATTGAGGCGATGATCATTCAACGGATCATCGCGCCGGGATCGAAGCTCGCCTTCCACCGCGCGCTGGCGCCGCTGACGGCGACCTCCAGCCTGGCGCTGTCGGTCGGTCTCATCGATGTCGCCGAGCGCGAGGTGTACGCTGCGCTCGACTGGCTGATCGAGCAGCAAGCGCGCATCGAGGCGGCGCTGGCCCAGAGGCACCTCGCCGACGGCACCTTGGTGCTTTACGACGTGTCATCGAGCTACATGGAGGGCCGCTGCTGCGCGCTGGCCAAACCCGGCTACAGCCGGGATCATCGGCCCGACCGTCCGCAGATCGTATACGGATTGATGTGCGCACCGGACGGCACGCCCGTGGCCGTCGAGGTGTTCGAGGGCAACACCAGCGACCCGCAGACGATCCGAGAGCAGATCGACAAGATCAAACGCCGTTTCAAACTGTCACACGTGGCGCTGGTCGGCGACCGCGGCATGGTCACGTCGGCACGGATCAGCGAGGAGCTGGCGCCAGCCGGGCTCGACTGGATTAGCTGCCTCAGGGCACCGCAGATCGCCGCACTCGCCAATGACACCGGGCCATTGCAGCTCTCCCTGTTCGACGAGCGCGATCTGGCAGAGATCACCTCGCCCGACTTTCCCGGCGAACGGCTCGTCGCTTGCCGCAATCCGGCGCTGGCCGAGGAGCGGGCGAGGAAGCGCGAGGAGCTTCTGCAGGCAACGGAACGTCGGCTGACACGCCTTGCGCATGCGGTGCGGCGCAAGCGCGCAAAGCATGATGCCGGTGTGATCGGACTCGCGGTCGGAGCCGTGATCGACAAATACAAGATGAAGAAGCACTTCACGCTCGATATTGCCGACGGCCACTTTACGTTCCACCGCAGGCAGGAGGAGATCGCAGCCGAGGCACGGCTCGACGGCATCTATGTGATCCGCACCAGTCTGCCGGCGGACAAAATCGGTTCCGAGGCGGCAGTGGCGGCGTACAAGAACCTGGCGCTGGTCGAGCGGGCCTTCCGCACGCTGAAAGGTGTCGATCTACAGGTGCGGCCCGTGCACCACTGGCTCGGACATCGCGTGAAAGCGCACGTGTTCCTGTGCATGCTGGCCTACTACGTCGAACACCACATGCGTAACACGCTGGCGCCGATCCTGTTCGCTGATCATCAGCCGCAGGCCCGCGAGCGCGCCTCGATCGTCGCGCAGGCACAGCCATCCCCAGCGGCCATCGAAAAGCGCACCAAGCGGCACGCCGCCGACGGGACCCCAATCATGGCCTGGCACGATCTCATCGCTCAGCTCGGCACACTGACGATCAACGAGGTGGCGCTGCCGCTCGGCGAGCGCCGCACAATCCAGATGCTTGCCCGTCCAACGGCCCTGCAGGAGCACGCTTTCGCTCTGCTCGGCGTGCCGCTCCCTCGTGTCCAGTAGCCGACCGCACGAGCGAAAAAGAATGCGAGTCGGATCAGGCGGTTATGCGTGTGCCAAGTGAAAAGTTCGGCCTAAACCGGCGATGCGCATGCGCTGAGCCTAACGGTAGAGGACGCCTATCGGCAAGGGGCTGCGTTTGAACCCGATCACCTATTTCCGTGGAGCGCCCCGGAGGGCGATCGCCTAACAACATTTGGGGATAATGGCCCGTGGACAGTTGACAGATTGAATATTCCTGGCGCTCGATACGTGCCCTAGCTAAGGGGGATGGCATGCGGTGCTTATCGTGCGGCGCCGAGATGCATTTGGCGCAAGTTACCCATGATAAGAACATGGCGGCGATTGGGTTCGAACGCCAAACGTACAAATGCCCTCGGTGTCTAAGGACACGAGGACGATGGGAATTTGTCGGCGACCAGGCT
>DASSJW010000547.1:0-5749 GCA_035690995.1 Xanthobacteraceae bacterium | reverse complement strand
ACCGCCTGCGTGGTACCCGGCGGGCCCGAAGGAGGCCACGAGCCATGACTGCGCCGCTGCGTGCAAGCGATCCGATCGTCGTCAATGTCGCGCTCGGCGAGCGCAGCTACGATATTCTCATTGGCCGCGGCCAACTGGCCTCGCTGGGCCAAAAGATTGCGGCGTTGCGGCCCGGGGCGAAGGTCGCCATCGTCACCGACGAAACGGTCATGCGCCACCATCTGGCGGCAGCCGAGGCTGCGCTTGCCGCCGTTGGCATTGCTGCCACCTCCGTGACGGTTCCCGCGGGCGAGAGCTCGAAGAGTTTTCCGGTGCTCGAGCGCGTGTGCGAAGCGCTGATTGCCGCCCGCGTCGAGCGTGCGGACCTCGTCGTCGCGCTGGGCGGCGGCGTCATCGGCGATCTCGCCGGCTTCGCGGCCGCCATTCTCCGCCGCGGTCTCGATTATGTGCAGGTGCCGACGACGCTGCTGGCGCAGGTCGATTCCTCGGTTGGCGGCAAGACCGCGATCGATTCCAGCCATGGCAAGAACTTGATCGGCGCCTTTCATCAGCCGGTCCTGGTGCTTGCCGATACGGCGCTGCTCGATACGCTGCCGCCGCGCCAATTCCGCGCCGGATATGCCGAAGTGGCGAAATACGGATTGATCGGCGATGCTGCCTTCTTCGCCTGGCTGGAAGCCAACTGGCGCGACATGTTCGCCGGCGGGCCGGCGCGCGAGCATGCCATTGCGGTGAGTTGCCGCATGAAGGCGGCAATCGTCAGCCGTGACGAGCGGGAGACCGGCGAGCGGGCGCTGCTCAATCTCGGCCATACCTTCGGACACGCGCTCGAGGCGGCGGCCGGGTTCTCCGATCGGCTGCTGCACGGCGAGGCGATTTCGCTCGGCATGGCGCTCGCGTTTCGATTTTCGGCACTGCGCGGGTTGATGCCCGTGACGGAGGCTGAGCGGGTCGAGCGCCATCTTGCGGCGGTCGGACTGCCGACCGATATCCGCTCCGTCCCCGGCGGCGCGCCCGGTTCCGACCGCCTGATGGACCTGATCGCCCAGGACAAGAAGGTCAAGCGCGGCAGGTTGACGTTCATTTTGGCGCGCGGCATCGGCGCAAGCTTCATCGCACCCGATATCGATGCCGCCGACGTCCGCGCCTTTCTGGCCCAACAGCTTGCCGAGTGATGAGCATCGAAGACTGGCTTTCAATCGTTGTGATCGTCGTCTGTCTCGGCCTCTCCTTTTTCTTTTCGGGCAGCGAGACGGCGCTTACCGCCTTTTCGCGTGCGCGAATGCTGCGCATGGAGAAAACCGGAAACTGGCGGGCGGCCCTGGTCAATCGTCTCTTGGACACGCGCGAGCGATTGATCGGCGCGATCCTCACGGGCAACAACGTGGCCAATATCGCCGCTTCGTCCCTGACCACCGGCTTGTTGCTCAACTGGTTTGGCGATGTCGGCGTCCTCTATGCCACCATGATCATGACGGTGGTGGTGGTGGTCTTCACCGAGGTACTGCCCAAGACGGTAGCGATCAACGCCCCGGACCGGATCGCTTTGCTGGTCGCGCGCCCGGTCGCATGGATCGTACGGCTGCTCGGACCATTGCTGGTGGGCATAGAAGTGCTGGTGCGCTGGATTCTCCGCTTGTTCGGATTCCGCGTCGGGGTCGACCGCGGGTTCCTCTCCGCCCACGAGGAACTGCGCGGAGCGGTGGATCTTCTGCATCATGAAGGTGGTGTCGAGAAGCAGGATCGCGACATGCTGAGCGGTCTTCTCGACCTGCGCGACCTCACCGTGTCCGACGTCATGGTCCACCGCACCGAGATGGTCACGGTCTGCGCCGACGATCCGCCGGAGCAGGTGGTAAAAGCCGTGCTCGAGGCCGAGGTCACGCGCATCCCGTTATGGCGGAGCAAGCCCGAGAACATCATCGGCATCCTGCATGCCAAGGATCTCTTGCGCACGATCCAAGCCGCGGGCGGCGACCTCGCCAAGATCGATGTTACTGGCATCGCCAGGCCGCCCTGGTTCGTGCCCGACATCCGCCCGCTGTCGGAGCAGCTCAAGGCCTTTCGTCGCCGCAAGACCCATTTCGCGCTGGTGGTCGACGAGTATGGCGAGGTGATGGGCCTGGTCACGCTCGAGGATATCCTGGAGGAAATCGTCGGCGACATCACAGACGAACATGACGTCGTCGTGCCGGGGGTGCGGCCACAGCCCGACGGCTCGGTCAACGTCGATGGGGGTGTGCCGATCCGCGATCTCAACCGCGCGATGGAGTGGAATCTGCCGGACGACGAGGCGACGACGGTGGCCGGCCTCGTCATTCACGAAGCGCGCTCGATCCCCGAGCCCGGCCAGACCTTCACGTTCCACGGCTTCCGCTTCCGCGTGCTGCGCCGCGAGCGGAACCGGATCACGGCGCTGCGGATCACGCCGCTGGTGCGCAAGCCCGCGCCCGCCATGAAGCCCGCCTAGC
The DNA here is from genome assembly GCA_035690995.1 of Xanthobacteraceae bacterium. Lineage (GTDB taxonomy): Bacteria > Pseudomonadota > Alphaproteobacteria > Rhizobiales > Xanthobacteraceae > VAZQ01. Next base: position 3,278 of record DASSJW010000547.1, on the reverse strand, counting down.
GACAATTAAAGGGCTTCATGGAGTCAGGCTGCCAGCGCGGGCGTCGCGGCAAAGGTGCGCGGCGTGGCGGCCGCACCTGCCGACGCGGTCCTAGGGGTTGCGTTGGTTTGTGCTAGTCTCGCCGAGACGCTACCTCCGCATATTCCGTCCATAGATCACGTTGAGCAAGGGAGCAGAACGGGCATGTCGCGTACTTATGAAACCGTGAAAGTCGAGCACGAGAATGGAATTGCATGGGTGATCCTCAACCGGCCCGACAAGCGCAATGCGATGAGCCCGCAGCTGCATTACGACATGTGCGAGGTCCTCGACGAGCTCGAGCATGACGCGCAGGCCAAGGTTCTGATCCTGACCGGGGCCGGCGATGCCTGGTGCGCCGGGCAGGACCTCAAATTGTTCTTCCGCGACCTCGACAACAAGCCGGTCGAACGCACGCGGGCGGCAGCCGCCAGCCATTATTGGCGATGGCAAAAGCTTTTCACCTACGCCAAGCCGACCATCGCCATGGTGAACGGCTTCTGCTTCGGCGGCGGCTTCACCCAACTAATCGCCTGCGATTTCGCCATTGCGGCAGAAGACGCGCAGTTCGGCCTGTCGGAAGTCAACTGGGGCATCCTGCCCGGCGGCTTCGTCAGCAAGGCGCTGGTCGAGGCGCTGGGCATGCGGGACGCCGTGTGGTTCGCCGTGACCGGCGAGACCTTCGATGGCCGTGTCGCCGAACGCGCGCGGCTGATCAATCGCGCCGTCCCGCGCGAGCAACTGCGGGCTGAAACCGTTGCCCTCGCGCGGCGGCTGATGAAGATCAATCCGGAAGCCATTCGCGCGACCAAGCAGGCGGTCAAGAACGTGCGCAATATGAGCGACGATGCCGCCGTCGATTATCTCGCCGCAAAATCGATCGAGCTGCGATTCCTTGATCGCGAGAAGGGCCGCGAGAAGGGAATGAGCCAGTTTCTCGATGAGAAGACCTACCGGCCTGGCATCCAGCCCTACAACCGGCCCACGGAGAAAGCATCGTAGCACTGAAGCGGAGACGGTGATGCGCCATCTCGTCTTTGCTGCGGCGCTGGCATTGTGTCCGGTTCTGGCCGCGGCGGCAGACAGCCCCGACTGGGCTTATCCAGTCACGCCGCGGCCGGAGCCCGCCGACAATCTGATCCTCAAACAGGTGCCTGGGAGCAAGCTGGCCTACACCCAGGCGCAGATCGACGACGCGTTCAATCCTCCGGACTGGTTTCCCGACGAGCATCCGCCGATGCCGCCAATCGTGGCGCGAGGCCACAAGCCGGCGGTACGGGCCTGTGCGCAATGCCACCTGCCGAGCGGAGAGGGGCATCCGGAATCGTCGAGCCTCGCGGGCCTTCCGGTGCCCTATCTTCTGCGCCAACTGGCCGCCTTCAGGAATGGCGATCGCCAAGGCGTCCGAGCAGCGACCATGATCACGATCGCGCAGGCGATTTCCGACGCCGACGCGCTCGCCGCCAGCGAGTACTTCGCTTCGCTCAAACCGGGAGTCTGGACCGAGGTGATCGAGACCCAGACGGTGCCGAGGACCTATGTCGGCGCTGGCGGTATGCGTTTCGCCGCGGCCGGCGATGAGCAAGAGCCGATCGGCAATCGCATCATCGTCCTGCCGCGGGACGAGACGCGCGCGAAGAGCCGCGATCCGCATTCCGGCTTCGTCGACCATGTGCCGCCCGGCAGCGTCGCGCGCGGCGAAGCACTGGTTGCGACCGGCGATGGCGGCAAGACCATCCCGTGCATGATCTGTCATGGTCAGACGCTGCAGGGTCTCGGCGAGGTGCCGGCGATCGTAGGCCGGCCGCCCACCTATATCGTGCGTCAGCTCAACGACATGAAAACCGGGGCGCGCTCCGGCATCTCCACCGCGCTGATGAAGGCGGTCGTCGATAAATTGTCGGTGGAGGACATGATTGCGATCGCCGCCTATTTGGGTTCGCGCGATCCTTAGACTTCGCGGACGGCCGGGCCCGTAAGAAGGCCCGCCGTGATGAATGAGGGAGGAGACGATGCTGGTCAAAGCGTGCGCCCGGCTGCTCGCATCCGTTTGTGCGCTCCTGCTCGCTTCGGCCGCGGCCGACGCCCAGGATTTTCCATCGAAGCCGGTGCGCCTGATCGTCCCCTTTGCCCCGGGAGGGCCGGTCGATGTGCTCGCCCGCGCATTGGGCGAAGGATTCAAGGAACGCACCGGCCAGCCTTTCATCGTCGACAACAAGCCCGGAGGAAGCACCGCGATCGGCGCTACCGCGTGCAAGAACGCCGAGGCGGACGGTCACACCTTCTGCCTTCTGACCGCGAGCACGATCTCGCTCAATCCATTTCTTTTCGCCAACCTGTCCTACGACCCGCAGAAGGATCTCGAGCCGCTTACCAATGTGGTTTTCACCCAGCAGGTGATGATCCTGCACAAGTCGATAGCGGCGAATACCATGCGGGAGCTCATCGCCTACGCGCGGCAGAACCCCGATAAGCTCAATTTCGGCTCATTCGGCATCGGTGGCGATTCTCATCTGGTGTTCGAATGGCTGAAGGCGAAGACCGGCGCGCAGATGACCCACATCCCCTACGGTGGGGCCGCGCCTGCGCTGCTCGCCTTTGAGCGCGGCGACGCGCATCTGCTCTATCCCGTCGCTTCACCCGCGGTGCTCGAACGGATCAAGTCGGGTCTCGCAAAACCCATCGCCGTGCCCGAAGGACAACAGGCGCCGGCGCTGGCGGGTGTGCCCTCCTTCAGCCAGTCAGGGCTCCCGCCGTATGACGCGAAAACGTGGTTCGGCGCGTTCGCGCCCGCCGGCACGCCGAGAGCGCGCGTCGAGGAACTCGGCCGCCAGCTCGCCGCGGTGATCAGATCGCAGCCGTTCCATGAGCGGTTCATCAAGCTCGGCGGCTATGATGCGGTCGGCAACACGCCGGAAGAGTTCCGCAAATTTCTGGTGGAGGATCGCCGTCGCGGGCAGGAGCTGGTGCGAATTGCGGGAGTGAAGATCGCCGACTGACGGAGGCTTCGCCGAGCGATCTCGAGTTCGCGCAGGTGCCGCCGCATTAAGGGAGCTTCTGGCAGCGCGGTTGCCGACAGCCCGTCACGCCCCACCTTCGCCCGGCGCGGAGGCATGAATGGCGAGCGCATGGACGCCGCTTTGGAGCTCGCTGCCCAACGTGGCATTGATCATGCGGTGGCGCTCGAGCCGGCTCTTTCCGCGAAACGCCTCCGACACGATATAGACCCTGAAATGGGTTTCTCCGCCCGGCCGGTGGCC
>DASSJW010000546.1:0-12540 GCA_035690995.1 Xanthobacteraceae bacterium | reverse complement strand
CGGTCGGCCCAGAGCAGATGGTTGAGCGTGGCGTGGATCGAGCCGAAGAAGGCGCCGCGCTGGCGCCGCCGCTCGGGGTCGGAAAGGACATCGGCGACGCCATAAAGGTTCTGGTTCTGCCAGTGGTTATAGCGAGCCATGCGTTGCACATAGCCGATATCGATCATGGCTTCGCTCGGACGACAGCCGACGGGCGACGAGGAAAGAAAAAGGGAGAACTTTGCCTCTCCGTCGTCCGTCCTCGGATGGTCACGCCGCGATCGCGCTCTTGGCCTTCTCGACAATGGCGGCAAAGGCGGCAGGCTCGTGGATCGCCAGATCGGACAGCACCTTGCGGTCGACCAGCAGGCCGGCTTTGCCGAGCCCGTCGATGAACCGGCTGTAGGTCAGGCCGAATGGGCGCACGGCTGCATTGAGCCGTTGGATCCACAGGGCGCGGAAGGTGCGCTTGCGTCGCTTGCGGTCGCGGTAGGCGTATTGGTTCGCCTTCTCCACGGCCTGCTTGGCGACGCGAATGGTATTCTTGCGTCGGCCATAATAGCCCTTGGCGGCCTTGAAGACTTTCTTGTGCTTGGCGTGGCCGGTGACGCCGCGTTTGACGCGTGCCATGGCTGATCTCCTGGATTACGTGCGGACGATGTATGCGGACGGCCGCCCCTTGGCGGCCAACTGGCCGGTCAGGCGTTGGGCAAATAGTATTTTTTGATCTTGTCGCCGTCGGTCTTGAACAGCACGGAGGTGCCGCGCAACTGGCGGATTTGCTTTTTTGTCCGCTTGATCATGCCGTGACGCTTATGGGACTGCTGATAGAGCACTTTCCCCCCGGCGGTCACCTTGAAGCGCTTTTTGGCGCCGGACTTGGTCTTGAGCTTGGGCATTTGGCTCTCCTTTGCGGCAGCCATGGGCAAATGCCCGGCCGGCCGGATTTTGCTCGTTTGAGCGTGCTGATTGTGCACTTCACCGTCGCCACGGCAGCCCTTTCGGCCGGGCGGCGGAAGGGCGGCGTTATGGCAGAGCCCGGATCGAAATACAACCACTACCCCGATTCTTCAGACGAATCAGGGTTTCCAGTCGGGCCGGCACCCGTCGGGGGTGCGTGGCTCGGGGCGGCCTCGGAGTTGTATGGCGGCACACGGGCCCTTTTGGCGCGTGCCAGCGCGGCCGCCCGGCGGTCCGATCGGTGGCCACGCAGGGTCAGGCCGTGGTTCCGGCTGCCTTCACATGATCGACGAGGATGCCCGGCAGGTCCGAGACGCGGCTGCGTCCGAACCCGCAATACGCCGCCAGCCCGAATTCCGGCAGGTATTTGCGGGCCAATGCGACGCGCTGCTGGAATCGGGTCATATTGTGGATTGCGCCGAGATAGACGCGGGAGCCGCGCGGGTCGAGATCCTTGAGCGGCGCGAAGAAGGCCTCGTCCTCGGTGTCCAGCAAGGGGATGTGGATCCAGTCCACCCGTCGGCCCGAGGCGGCCAAGAAAGCGTTCGCAAGACTCACGGTTTCACTCAGCGTCTCCGGTTGAAATCGCGGCCAGCCGCCCAGCGTCCCGAAACAGAGGTGGTAGCCGAGCGCAACGTCCTCCGGAATCCCGGGGGAAAGGTTGCGCACCTGGGCGACGTTGCGCTCGATCATGCTCTGGCGCGGCAATTGTGGAATGGCGCCATAGGCATCCTGCACTTCGGTCGCGCAGTCCCACTGGATGGCGAGTTCCTCGGCCGGGATCTTTTCCACGATCTTTGCAAGCTCGGCGCGCAACGCGGCTTCGAAGCCGGGTTTGATCTTGTCGAGGTCGCCTTCGACCGGGAAAACCCGCGGCGGCACCGCGCTGTTGACCATCGGCATCGAGACCTGAAACCGCAGATGGCGGGGCAGCACACCCTTTTCCTTCAGCGTCCGGAACACGAAGTAGGAGTTGACCGCGTCGCGTGCAAAGCCGAGGCGCCAGCCCGGATCGCCGAAGCGAACGCGCTCGACACCGTCGCGAACCTTGAACTGCCAGCGGTCGGAATTGTCGTGCGGGTTGAGGCGCTCCACGCCGTTGTCGGGACGCGGGTGCGCGAGAATGTCGAATTCCGGATGGCCCGCGAACACCTGGTAGTGGATGCGGCTGATCCAGTGGCTGCGTGGCCCGACTTCGCCGTCGGGCATGGCGCTCAGGAAGCGGCCGAGCGGCGCGCCGAACGTCTCGAACACCTGCTCCGCGGTGTCGAGCGGGATGCTTCCCACCAGCAAGAGCCGCTCACTCACGGATGTCACCTGTTGCCCCCCGCGCGGGTCGATCGCGATGCCGCGGCCTGTTAGCATGGTTGGGAGGCAGCGGTGCCGTCAAGCCACGCACGCGCAAGCAAGCTCAGACGTGGCGGCCGTTCTCGCGGGAGGATACCGGCATGGGTGTTGTGCGCGCGCTGTTTTGCGCCCTGGTGCTTGTCGTCGCAGGCGACGCCTCCGGACAGACGCAGCCGGGACAGAATTGGCCGTCGCGCCCCATCAAGCTGATCGTGCCGACCGGCCCGGGCCTTGCCACCGACATCATGGCGCGGCTCCTGAGCGAGGGCGTGTCGCGCACGCTGGGACAGCAAATGTTCGTGGAGAATATGCCGGGCGCATCCGGAATTGTCGGGGCAGGGGCTGCCGCGCGGGCGCCCAATGACGGCTACACGTTCTTCTTTGCCAATGCGTCCGGCCTGACCTCGAATATGTTCATGATCAGGTCGCTGCCCTACGATCCCACGCGCGACTACACAGCCGTGGCCATGGTTTGCGACAGCGGGCCTTTCGTCGTGGCTGTCCACCCGGATCTGCCGGCGAAGACGCTGGCGGAACTGATCGCCTATGCCAAGGCGCAGTCCGGCAAGCTTTCCTACGCCGTCGATGCCTCGAGCGGCTTCGGCGTGGTCGCCGGCAAGCTCATGAATAAACGCGCTGGCATGGAGATGGTGGAGGTGCCCTATCGGGCGACCGCCCAGATGCTGCAGGACGTCGCAACCGGAACCATTCAGCTGATGGTCTCTTCCGTCGCTGCGTCGGACGCGTTCGTGAAGGCCGGCAAGCTGCGCCGCATCGCCATCAGCTCGGAGCGGCGCTTTCCCGGGATGGAAGATCTTCCCACCATCGGCGAGACGCTGCCGGGCTTCGTCGTCGATGGCTGGTTTGCCGTCGTCGCTCCGGCTGGCACGCCGGCCCCCATCGTCGCGCGTCTTAATCAGGAGATCGCACACTTCCTCGAGCATCCCGCGATGCGCCAGCGCATCCTGGGTTTCGGGCTGGCACCGAGCGGCTCGGGCAGCCCGGAAGCGACGGCTGAGTTCATCCGGAAGGACCAGGAGCGCTGGCGCGCCCTGGTCAAAGAACTCGGCATCGAGCCGCAATGACGGGAACGCCGTTCAGCGGTCTAGGATCGGAAATGGTAAAGCCCGTCGTCGACCGCGATCGACGACGTGGCAGTTTCGATGACGCTACTGGTTATTGCCCCATCATCGCGGCGCCAAGACCATCACCACCTGGCGGCCTTCGAAGCGCGGTTCCTGCTCGACCTTGGCGAGCTTGGACGTATCGTCTTTGACGCGATTGAGGAGCTGATAGCCCAATTCCTGATGCGCCATTTCACGCCCGCGGAAGCGCAGCGTGACCTTCACCTTGTCGCCCTCTTCGAAAAAGCGCTGCATGGAGCGCATTTTCACGTCGTAGTCGTGGTCGTCGATCATCGGTCGGAGCTTGATCTCCTTGACCTCGACCACCTTCTGCTTTTTGCGAGCTTCCGCCGCCTTCTTCTGCGCTTGGTATTTATATTTGCCGTAATCGAGAATTTTGCAGACGGGCGGGGATGAATTGGGGGCGATCTCGACGAGATCAAGCCCAGCCTCTTGCGCCTTGTCCAAAGCGATCTGGATCTCCACGGGCCCGTGATTATGGCCGGTCTGGTCGATCAGTTGGACTTCGCGAACTCGGATCTCCTCGTTGATGCGCGGGCCGTCCTTCGGGGCGGGCTGCGCGGGTCTCATTGGGCGACGAATGGCTCTGCTCTCCTCATGTCGTTGCAACGGCCTGCTACCACAGGTCCCCAAAGGATCAGTACAAACCGGCCATAAGTCAACGGCTAATCGCTGTGCTCGGCGGCCATTTCCCGCATTCCGGGCGGTCTCGTGCAAGGGGCCGGCTGGCCAACGATGCGCACGGGGCGCGCAACCTAAGCATCGAGAGCGAGCAACGACATGTAGACCGCGCAGGTCGCCTCCGCAACGCTCTGCGGGGAAAACATGTATTCGGCAAATTGCCGTGCGCGCGCCGCCATCGTGCGGTAGCCGACATCATCGAGAGAAAGCGCGGCGCTGAGCGCGCGGGCAAATTCCGTCGCGTCGCCCGCCTTTGCCACCCATCCGGTGCGTACGTTCTCCGGCATCTCCGGCGGTGTCGCCACATGCTCCGGCAGGATTCCGACGTCGGACGTGACCACCGGCCGGCCCATGGCTTGCGCTTGCGCCACCACGCGGCCAAGCACCGGCGGCTCGATCGCGGGCACGACCACGGTATCCGCGGCGGCAAAGGCGGCCGGCATGTCGCGGCAGTGACCGGCCAGTCGGATGTAGGCCTGAACCCCTTTGGCCCGCGCATCGTCCGCGATGAAGCGCGCATATTTGCGATGGGTGCGATGTTCCCCGGCGAGCACGAAGACGAATCCGCGCATGCCTTCGTCAAGCAGCGCGCGCGCGACATCGGGCAGCATGAGCTGACCGTTCCAGGGGGCGACGCGTCCCGGAACGAGCAGGATCCGCGCATCGTCCGGAATCTGCCAGGTCTTGCGCAAGGCTTCGACGCGTGCGCGATCCACGCGCGCGGGATCGAAGGCGGCGATGTCGATTTGGCGTGGAATGACGGTGATCCGATCGGGGGTCAGTTGGTAGCGCGCCGCAACCGATGCCGCGGCGAAGTTCGATGGCGTGATCACCCGGTCGCCGCGTGCGAGCGCGCCGGCCCAGTACGCGCGCAGTCCTGAGGTGACTGGGACGTCGGGAAGCGTAGTAACGAGCCAGACTGCGATTTGGGCGGCGGCCATGCTGGCGATCCAAGCTCCGCCCACGCTCTGGGCGTGAACGATGTCCACGCGCTCGGATGCGATCAACTGCTCGAGGGTGCGCGCGCTGCGTCTGAGCTTGAGAGGATTGGCCGTGGCATTCACCAGCGGAACCCATTCACCGCCGAACGCCTTGAGCTCAGACGCGAGCGGTCCGTCCTCGGCCGCGACCAGCGCGCGGGCCCCGGACTGCAGCAGCGCGGCAGCGACGGTGAGGGCGGTCCGGGCCACGGGTCCCTCGCGCAAGTCCGGCACGATCTGCAAAATGGTCGCGCCGGCCAACGTGCGCGGCGGAGCGTCCGTGTCGTCGCTGTCGTTGCTCACTGAGCTTATTTCCTCGGCCGGCACCGGCCTAAATCCCCCAGGCTATGCTTGCATTCAATGGCAGCATGCGGCGAAAACACGGCACGATCCCACCTGCGATCCTAATGTGCCCCCCGAGGCCTCAACCGAGACCCCGCAAATGTCCGATGTTTGCCTGAAATTCTTGAGCGTTGGAACCGATATTGACGCTCGCCGCGTCGCCGTCCGGGTGCGCGAGGGCGCGCCACCGGGACTGTTCTGGCTCGGGGGCTTCAAGTCCGACATGAAAGGCACCAAGGCGCAGGCGCTCGACCTGTGGGCGCGCGACCGTGGCCGCGCCATGACGCGTTTCGACTATTCCGGGCACGGCGAGTCCGGCGGCGACTTCACCCACGGGACCATCGGCCGATGGCTGGAAGAAAGCTTGGCCGTGTTCGATGCATTCTGCCGCGGCCCACAAGTCGTGATCGGCTCGTCCATGGGCGGCTGGCTCGCCTTGCTGCTGGCGCGGGAGCTGGCGCGGCGCACGCCGCCGGGCCCCGGCTTGAGTGCCATCGTGCTGGTCGCGCCGGCGGTCGACTTCACCGAGGAACTGATGTGGAAGCGGTTCCCGCCGGAGATCAGGCGCGAGATCGAGCAGACCGGCGCATGGGCGCGTCCGTCGCAATATTCCGACCAGCCCTATCTCATTACCCGCGGCCTGATCGAGGAGGGGCGCAACCACCTCCTGCTCGACAACATGATCGAAACCGGTTGTCCGGTCCGCATCCTTCAGGGCGTGCAGGATCCGGACGTGCCGTGGCAGCATGCGGTCGAGCTGACCTCGCGGTTTGCCCGCGACGACGTGGTGCTGACATTGGTCAAGGACGGAGACCATCGGCTGTCACGCCCCGAGGATATCGAGCGGCTGATCGCGGCGGTCGCCGAGTTCTAGCCGTGGCCCGATAGGGGATCGGACGAATCATTCGTTCTAAGCCGGTGCGGCGGGCCGTGCGACGGTGAGATGATCGCCGGCTTGATAGAGCGCCCGCAGGCCGTCGCGGTAGGTCGGGTAGCGCAGCCTTACGCCGAGCACGTCCTTGAGCTTGTCGTTGCGTGCGCGAATGCAGCCGTCGTAAAAACTCAGCGCGAGCGGTGAAAGCAATGAGCCGGCCTGGGCGTACGGAATTTCCGGCGGAGGCTCGATCCCGAGCAGATGGGCGGCAAATGCGATTTGATCGCTCGGCGGGGCGGGCTCGTCGTCGACGACGTTGAACACACCATCCGCCTGCCGTTCGAAGGTTGCCTCGATCGCCTGCGCGATGTCGTAAACGTGGACACGGTTCGACACATGGCCCGGCTTGGCGACGCGATGAGCCGTTCCGCGCAGAAGCCTGATCATCCCGTTCTGTCCCGGCCCATAGATGCCGCCGAGCCGCAGGATCGCGACCGGCAGCTGCCGCCGCGTTCCCAGCGCGAGCCAGGCGAGCTCCGCATCGATGCGCGCGCGGCCACGCCGGGCCTGCGCCGGGATAACCGGCGTCGTCTCGTCGATCCAGGCGCCGCCACTGTCGCCGTACACACCGAGCGTCGAAAGGTAGGCCACGGATCGCAGCCGCGGCGCCCGTGCGATCGTGTCTGCGAACACGGCAAGCACAGGATCGCGGCCGTCGGCCGGGGCGGCGGAGATCAGCAGCGCATCCGCCTGCTCGATGGCGAGATTGAGCTGCTGCGACGCTGCATCGAACCACAGCATCTCGACCGACCGGGTACCGATGAATTCACCGCCGGGGGCAGCGGCACGCTCTTCGTTGCGCGTGGTGCCGACGATGTGGTCGAAGCGGGCGCCGAATTCGGCGACATAGGCGCGGGCGCAGTAGCCGAGGCCGATACAGAGCAGCGTAGGCATCAAGCCGCGGCTGCCTGCATCGCCGCCGTCCACTCCTCTTCGACCAGCGGCTCGCTTTCATGCACGAGGTGCGCTGTTGCCAATGCGGCGAACCGTTCGGGCGAAAGGAGCCGGCTCAATGCCCATACGGCGGCGCCGCGCACCAAGGGCGACGGATCCGCCAACAGCCGGATGGCTTCGGCCGCGAGTGTCGCGTCGCCGGAATTGCCGATCGCGACCAGCACGTTGCGCACGAAGCGAACGCGTCCCGTGCGTTTAATCGGCGACTTCGAGAACATCTTTCGAAAGGTGGCGTCGTCGAGACGGGCGAGATCGGCAAGCCGGGCGGCATGCAATTCGTCACGCGATGCCAGCCGCAGCTCATGGCCGGCGCGCGCGAACTTGTTCCACGGACAGACCGCCAGGCAATCATCGCAGCCGTAGATGCGGTTGCCGATGGCCGCGCGCAGGTCACGCGGGATGGGCCCCTTGTGCTCGATGGTGAGATACGAGATGCAGCGGCGCGCATCGAGCCGGTAAGGCGCGGGGAACGCCGCCGTGGGGCAGATGTCGATGCAGGCACGGCAACTGCCGCAGTGATCGATCTCCGGTGCGTCCGGCGGCAAGTCAAGCGTGGTGAAGATCGCGCCGAGGAATAGCCATGATCCGAATTGACGCGAAACCAGATTGGTGTGCTTGCCCTGCCAACCCAAACCGGCGGCCGCGGCGAGCGGCTTCTCCATCACCGCCGCGGTGTCGACGAACACCTTCACCTCGCCGCCGGCTTGAGCGATGAGCCAGCGCGCCAGCGCCTTTAGCCGCGGCTTGATGATGTCGTGGTAGTCGTCGGCCTGGGCATAGACTGAAATGGCGCCGCGATCGCGCCGGCGCAGGATGGCAAGCGGATCGGCGGTCGGGCCATAGTTGAGTCCGAGCATGATGACCGAGCGCGCCTGCGGCCACAATGCCCGCGGGTCGCCACGCCGCGGCGCAGTCGTTGCCATCCATTCCATGTCGCCGTGCGCGCCCTCGGCCAGGAACTGCCGCAGTCGCTCCGGCGCGAGCGGAATCGAATCGGGCCGCGTGATGCCGACGGCGTCGAAGCCATGTTGGCGCGCGGCTCTCGCCAGCGCCGCCTTGAGCGCCGACGGATCGTTCAGAAGTCGAGGTCCGCGTACGTTTCCGATGGCGGGATTCCCGCCAGCGTCTCGGCCAGCAGCGGGCGAAACGATGGCCGGGATTTTACTTGTGCGTACCAGGTCTTCGCCGCCTCGTCCTCGTCCCATGGCACATCGCCCAGATAGTCGGCCGCTGACAGGTGCGCGGCCGCGGCGAGATCGGCGTAACTCATTCGCTGGCCCGCCAGCCAATCGCGCGTGCGCACCAGCCAGCCGATATAAGCCAAATGATAGCGCATGTTGTGGCGGGCCGCACGGATCACCTCGGTGTCCGGCGATCCGCCCCCGGCACTGACCGGCATCTGTCGCTTATATAGCCGCTCCATGGTGAGCGGTCCGCTGACCTCGGCGAAGAACTTGTCGTTGAACCAGTTCATAAGCCGGCGCACTTCGACCCGCGGTCCGGGCTCGCGCGGCAGCAGGCGTTGATCGCCGAACTCGACGCCTCGCGTTTCATCGAGGTATTCGGCGACAACCCCCGCGCCGGGAATTGCGGGGTAACCCTCCTCCACCAGCACGGGAGTCGTGCAGGCGGGGTTGAGAATGAGGAACTCCTGGCGGCGCTCCCAGACGCGCTCCTCGACCATTCGCGCCGTGACGCCGTATTCGCCGAGCGCCAAGCGGACGAAGCGCGAGTGCGGGCAGAATGGATGATGAAACAGCGTCAGCATGCGGTTTTAAGGATTGCGGCGATCTCGCGGCGTGCGGATCCCGCGGGGGGCGATCAAATTAGGTTACGCCGGACCCTCTGGATAGAGCCCGGGAGCAACCTGTGCAATGTTCCCCGTTCCCCGTTGCCCGCAGGTTAATGATGCGGGAAAAGCGCATTTGCCTGACCTCCCGCGCCCGGTGCTGCGCGGCATCCTGCCCTCTCCCTGCCCGCGGAGCCCCTTATGACGTTCGACCTCTTGAAGGCATTTGTCCTCGGCGTCGTCGAGGGCCTGACCGAATTCCTGCCGGTGTCCTCGACCGGGCACCTGCTCCTGGTGCAGCAGTTCTTCGGCTTCGATGACGATGATTTCGGCAAGACCTTTGCGGTGCTGATCCAGTTCGGCGCCATCCTGGCGCTATTGTCGATATATTTTTTCCGTATCTGGCAGCTCGCGCTAGGCATGTTCAAGGATCCGGCCGCACAGCGATTCGTGATCGGGATACTGGTCGCGTTTCTCCCGGCCGCGCTTGTCGGCGCGCTCGCCCATGATTTCATCAAATCGGTATTGTTCAACGTCTGGATCGTCTGCTTCACCCTGATCGTCGGCGGCGCCATTCTGCTGTGGGTCGATCGAATGGATCTCGATACCCGCTATCGCGATGCCACGCGCTTTTCATTGCCGATGTATTTTGTCATCGGCTTGGCGCAGTGCGTGTCCATGATACCCGGAGTTTCGCGCTCGGGCGCGACCATCGTCTCCGCCATGTTGCTGGGGGCCGACCGGCGTTCGGCGGCGGAGTTCTCGTTCTGGCTCGCGATGCCGACCATGGCCGGCGCCTTTGCCTATGATCTCTACAAGAGCCGCGGCCAGATGAGCATGGACAATTCGATTCTCGTGGCCGTCGGCTTCGCGGTGTCGTTCATTTGTGCATGGATCGTGGTGAAGACGTTTCTCGGCTATGTGCAGCGCCATGGATTCGCGCTGTTTGCCTGGTGGCGCGTCGTAGTCGGATCGCTCGGACTGATCGCGTTGGCGCTCGGCTACTGATGAGCCAGGATCGCGGCGAATAGCGCCCGGCCAGCGGCGTGCCGGGTCATTCGGCTTTGCTATTCACCTCTTTGCTTGTGCCCGATGAGTTCGCCCGTCACCGCCCGGACGTCTCGGGTGCCGGTCAATGTCAGCGCCACTTCGAGCTCGGCGCGAATGATGTCGAGCGCCTGGCGAACCCCGGCTTCGCCGTTCGCCGCCAGGCCATAGAGGTAGGCGCGTCCGATCAGGCAGCCGTGGGCGCCGTGCGCGAGCGCCTTCACCACGTCCTGGCCGGAACGGATGCCGCCGTCGAACAGCACTTCGATACGGTCGCGCACGGCGCTCGCGATCTCAGGCAAGGCCCGAATGGTGGAATGCGCGCCGTCGAGCTGCCGGCCACCGTGGTTGGACACGACGATCCCGTCGACGCCCGCGGAGGCGGCGGTCTTGGCGTCCTCGACATCGAGCACGCCCTTGAGCACCAGCTTGCCCGGCCACAGTCCGCGAACCCACTCGACATCGCGCCAGCTCAGCGAGCGGTCGAAATTCTGGTTCGACCAGGCCCCCGCCTTCTCGATGCCGACCCTTCCTTTGAGATAGGCCTCGACATTGCCGAAGGTCTTGCGCCGCCCCAACAGCACTTTGATGAGCCACGCGGGCTTCGTCGCAATGTCGAAGGCGTTGCGCACGGTCAGGCGGGGAGGAACGGTGAGCCCGTTCTTAATATCGGCGTGGCGCTGGCCACGCATGGGCAGATCGACCGTCACGAACAGCGCGGAGCAATTTGCCGCCCGCGCCCGTTCGATCACCGATTGGCTGAAGCCGCGGTCGCGGAACATGTAAAGCTGGAACCAGAACGGCTTTTTCAGAACGCTCCGCACGTCCTCGATCGAGCAGATCGACATGGTCGAAAGGCAGAACTTGATGCCGGCGGCCTCGGCCGCGCGCGCCGCCAGCATTTCGCCGTCGCCGTGGACCAGGCCCGTGAGACCGGTCGGTGCGATGGCGACCGGCATCGAGACGTCTTCGCCCAGCATCGAGGAGGCAAGCGACACCTTCGATACGTCGATCAGCACGCGCTGGCGCAGGCGGATGGCGTTGAGCTCAGCGCGGTTGGCATTGAGCGTGATCTCGTCGTAGGAGCCGCGCTCCACGTAATCGTAGATCGCGCGCGGTATCCTTCGCCGCGCGATCCGCCGCAGATCCTCGATATTGGTCACGATGGACATGGCGTCGCCGCAAATCGGTCTTCGGAGTTCGAAGCTCGAACCGGATTACTGATTGGTGATCACCGGTCCCTGGAACTGGCCGGTTTTGCGGAAGCGCCACAGATAGGACGGCACGATCGCGGCCATGGTGACGGGGTCGACGCCCAGCGCTTCGAGCGTGCGCCCCTCGCGCTTGGCCGCGTCCGAGACGATGCTGTCGCTGCGCAGAAGCTCAACCTGGTCGGTCGTCAGCAGCGGCTTGGGCATCAGCTGCAGCAAGGAGGCCTGCAGCTTGGCAAGCCCGAACGGGATCGGCACCAGCAGGCGCCGCCGCTCGATGGTCGTCAGCACGAATTGCATCAGCTCCTTGAAGCTGCGCACTTCGGGACCGCCGAGCTCGTAGATCTGGCCGTCTTGGGCGCGATCTTCGATCGCGGCGACGACCGCCCTTGCGACGTCTCCCGCGAACACGGGCTGGAACAGGGTATGGCCGCCGCCCACCAGAGGGAGCGCCGGGGAAAAGCGTGCGATGGCGGCGAACTTGTTGAAAAAGTCGTCTTCGGGGCCGAACAGGAGCGAGGGCCGCAGAATGACCGCCGAGGGCACGGCGGCGAGCACCAGCTTCTCGCCGGCGGCCTTCGAGCGCGCATAGCGCGAGGACCCCTGTTCGTTGGCGCCGATTGCCGAGACGTGGATCATGCGCGCGCCAAAGGCCGCGGCCGCGAGCGCCACCGCCTCGGCGCCGAACGCCTGTACCGCATCGAATTTTTGCCGGCCCCGCTCGAACAATATTCCGGTCAGATTGATCACCACGTCGGCGTCTCGCGCGGCCGCCTCGACCGAGGCCGGATAGCGCACATTGGCCTGTACGGCGTGGATCTGGCCGACCCGGCCGAGCGGCTGCAGGTAGCCGGCGAGCTCGGGCCGGCGCACCGCGACGCGAACGCGGTAGCCGAACTTGGCCAACGCGCGCACGACATGGCGGCCGAGGAATCCCGAGCCGCCAAAGACGGTGACCAGCGTTTCAAGGGGGATGGCAGTCATACTTCGCTCAGTCCAGTCGGGCGCGGAATACAGGATCGCTCCAACCCTGTATAGGGCCGCCTTACGCCCATTTGACAAGCCCAAACGGGGGCGTCGCGCATTTGACAACCCCAATCCTCGTCCGTACCTATCGCCGCAAAGCCCAGGTGGCGGAATTGGTAGACGCACTAGTTTCAGGTACTAGCGC
>DASSJW010000545.1:0-2840 GCA_035690995.1 Xanthobacteraceae bacterium | reverse complement strand
CCGGGGCTTCCTTTTGCGGGAAGGCGTCGGCGCTGCCTTGGCGGCTCAACCGCGGCGCCCCGTCGCTGCGGGCCGTCCCGCTGTTCACCAGGCGAGCGAAAACGAAGTATCATTGCCGCGGGAACGGTTGGTGGAGGCGTCCATGCGGTATGCCCTGCAATTAAGCATCCTGCTCCTTGTTCTGGGAGGCTCGGCCGCGGTTGCGGCAGATCGAATCCAGCTCGCGCAGAGCTCACAGACCGTGGCGCCGTTGCCGCCACCGCAGCTGCTGCCGCAGTCGTCGTTGGCAGGCACGTGCGCCATCACCTGCGATTCGGCGGCGATGAGTTGCCTGAATACATGCGTGGCCCTCTCTCCCACCACGCCTGCCAATCCCCAGTGCAGCCTGACCTGCACCACCCAGCAGCTCGTGTGCAAACAGCGGTGCTAGCGCCGAGTCTGAATCGGGCGAGCTTCTTCGGTTCCGGCGGCGATTTTTTTCCGCTAGCCGTCACGCAACGTCATTTCAAGGCAGTGGCTTGCCCCGAACATCCGCGGCGCGGTCGATCTTGACCAGCACGCCGATGCCAGTATCCGCGCCGACATGCGTTTGCTCGCGCGGCAAGAGCAGATTGAATATGGCGTTATGAACCGGCCCGCTCTCGTGCAGCTCGGCCTTTCCGTAGAACCGCAAAAAGCCCGAGTCCAGAACCCCATCGCGCTGCGCCTTGAAGTTGGCGTAGATCACGCAAACGCGCTTGTCGTGGCCGAGATTTTCCAGCGCTTGTTTCTTTGAGCGCTCCCAATAGGCGAGATGATCGTCGTCGAAAACGACCATGCTGCCCTTGGGCGATATGTTGGGACCGTTAGGACCTTGGGTCGCGACAAGGCATGGCGCGCCGTCATCCCAGGCAGACCTGATGAGCGCTTTAAGCTTTTCGCTGATGGCCATTGGACGCTTCCTCCGTCGAGAACATAGCAATCGGGCAGCGCGCATCGTACCGGCTCGAAGGAGTGATGTGACAGGGCCAAATTCCGCTTCGCCGCTGCATGGGAGCACGCAGAACGTGCACCATTCGACGGAATACGGATCCGATGGCCCAGAGAGAGCGGATCGCGTATGCAAATCATCAAGGACTTTGCCCTGCGGCGGCGGCAAGGTACGCAAGGAAGGCGCTACGCTATGGCAGGATCCGATCCGAAGTGTCCGTCAACAATGAACGCCCTCATCAGAGGCGCGCTCGGACAATGCCCACGCTGCAGTCACGGTCGGTTGTTGCATCACTATCTCAAGATCGTGGACCGCTGTTCGACATGCGGTGAACCTTATGGGCATTTCCGGCCCGATGATGCTGCCCCTTGGCTGACGATCCTTATTGTCGGGCACATTACCATGCCCATTGTCCTGGCGTTGGAGCAAAGCTTCGAACTGGCGATGTGGGTTGAACTGGCCGTCTACCTGCCGTTCATAGTGCTGTTGACGTTGGCTCTATTGCCGCGATGCAAGGGAGTTATTCTGGCTGTGATGTGGGCGACGAAGGCGGAGGGCTCGGAAAAGATTTGAGGCCCTGCAGCCGCCCGATCGTGCCGCGTAGCTACGGGCGATATCGGCCTGCACCTCGCTTGCCTGTAGCCGAGCGATGGCCTCCTGCCGTTGATTCGCCGTCAGCTCGCACGCTACCCACATGCTCGCGGCCGGCATACATCCCAAGATCGCCAGCGAAAGGCTTGGACACAGCAAGATCGGCATCACGCTCTCTACAGCCATGTCATGCCGGGAATGCAGGGTGAAGCGGCCACTCGCGTTGACGCTCGGATTTCGAATGCGCTAAGCAGCGCAATGCCAAGCGGCAGCAGATTGGTAGCAAACGGGGGCTTGGCCGCCGACACCAAGCCTCTTAAATAGCTGAAAAGATCAAGGATATGCCGGGTTAGCTCAGCGGTAGAGCAGCGGTTTTGTAAACCGTTGGTCGGGAGTTCAATCCTCTCACCCGGCACCAATCAAGCTCTTAGGGCAAACAGCCTCGTCTGCCTCCGATCTACCGCGTGTGCTCGCCTCGTAGATCGAATTGTGATGGCCATCACAAAATGTCTGATTTGGGTGCAGTCGGTGAGCGGATTCACAGTCGCGCCGAGGGCCGCGAGCCAGTGTGGCGCCACCAGCGACTGGAGGTCAGCGCTGGGTTGAATGGAGAAAATCATGAGCACGACCAGCCACACTTCACACGGCGCTGCTGCAACGAGTGAGCGCGAACTGACCGAAACCGAACTCGACGCCGTTAGAGGCGGCTGGTTCACGTTTCACGCCACTACTGATGCGGTAGATGCAGTTGCCAAGGCGCTGGCCACTATGGCCCAGAAGCAGTGATGGAGCGAGTAATGACCACCGCAACTGACGAGCTACGACTGCTACGAGACGACGAGCTGGATGGAGTGACCGGCGGTCTAGTTGTGATCGCGATCATCGCCATCTTGATCGGTCCGTTGCTCCCTCCTCCACCCACTCCTCTGCCTAAGACGTCCTGATCGCACACAGCGAATGGAGCCGATAATGACCACTACAAGCAGCCATGAGCGCGAACTAGCGAACCAAGCGAACGAACTGACCGCGGACGAAGTCGAACATGTCTCGGGTGGAAAAGGCGGGAATCGTCCGCCGGATTACCTCGTCGTGACATTGAAGGAAGTCATCGTCACACAGGTGTAGCCTGGTGGTTCTGGCGGCCGTCATCTTTTAGGCCTCGCCCAGACCCGGTTGCCCGTCCGTCGCGCTGCCGACAGCGGATGCGGTCGCAAATCTTGCGATCGCCGTCACTGCGGCGCAGACGGCCGCATGTCATGCCTGCGCGATCTCGCAGGCA
>DASSJW010000544.1:0-2580 GCA_035690995.1 Xanthobacteraceae bacterium | reverse complement strand
TCGGCCCACCCCAATCGGAGGCCGCGGCGACGGTGCCGCTGCTGGTGCCGAACCCGATAGCGTAGACGCGCTTGCCAAACTCCTTCCGGCAGAGATGACCGATATTGTACTCGCCGCGGGCGAACATCTCCGTCGCTGAGGCATCGCCAATGTGGGAATTGTGGGCCCAAACGATCGCCTTGGCCTTGTCCCCGTAAAAGGCCAGCAACGTTTTCAGCGTCTCGAACATGTGGCTATCACGGAGATTCCAGGATGCCCGGGAGCCGTAGTACATGATCCGATAATATTGCTCGGCGTTTGCGATCAGCCGGGCGTTCTGCACGGCATCCATGAACCGTTCGCCATCGCGATCGGTGTAGGCGCGGCGCTTGTGCAGGAGATCGGTGAGAACGACAGCGACTTCCGATTCGCAGGTCGGGTAGGCGCCGGTAAGGGCGGCGTGGCCATAAGTGGCGGGATCCGACTGCCAAGGCGTCAAGCAGCCATACCTTTCGCGCGCCACCCGTGCGGTCGAGGGATCGACTTCGTCAAGATAGCTCAGAACGGCGCGGATGGAATCGTAGAGGCTGTACAAATCGAGCCCATGAAAGGCCGCTCGCGCTTCGGGTTTCAGCGGACCATTGTGTGTGCGCAGCCAATCGACGAATGCTCGCACCTCTTCATTGCGCCACATCCAGGTCGGGAAACGCGCAAAGGCGGTCCATTCGGAGGGGGGATATTCGAGATGCCGCACGTAGTGGTCGACACGCGCGGCATCCGGCCAATCCCCTTCGATCGCTAGAAAGCGGAAGCCCTTCTTGGCGATCAGCTCGCGCGAGATCCGGTCGCGCATCCGGTAGAATTCCGATGTTCCGTGGCTCGCCTCGCCGAGAAGAACGACCTGTGCGTCACCGATCCGCGCCAGCAATCGATCGAGTTGCGCTGTCTCGAGCGATTGGAACGGTTCGCAGGTGGCGGCAATGCTTTGCGCCAGAGGCTCGCTTATGATTCTTGTGAATGCTCGTGCCGGCGCCGCGCGGGCGCGATCGCGTGCTGCCGGAGCCCATCCTTCGTGACCGATGAGCGGAACAAATCGAACGTCGGCCAAGTCCTCGCGCTTGTATTTGTTCTCAGCAATACGGGTGACGCGAACCAGCTCTTGCACCCTCGGATCGCGCCCAATTGGAATGATCAGCCGACCGCCGATCTTGAGTTGCTCTTTCAGCGATTCAGGAATGGCGAGACCGCCGGCGGCCACGATGATGCCGTCATAGGGTGCATGTTCCGGCCATCCCTTGGTCCCATCGTCGTGGCGAACATGCACGTTGTGATGGCCGAGATCGGCCAATGTCGACGCGGCTTTTTCGGCGAGCTGGCCGATACGCTCGACGGTGTAAACGTCGCCGGCAATCCTGGACAGAATGGCCGCCGCATAGCCGGATCCGGCGCCGATCTCGAGGACTCTTTCGCCCCCCTCAAGCGCGAGGGCTTCGATCATGAACGCAACGATGTATGGCTGCGAGATTGTTTGACCTTCGTCGATCGGCAGCGGGCTATCTTGATAGGCAAATTCGCGAAGCTGTTCCGGCAAGAACGACTCACGAGGAACGGTGCGCATAGCGTTCAGAACCAATTCGGAGCGAACGCCGCGTGCGAAAATCGCCTTTTCGACCATTTCGTTGCGCAGGCGCGCAAAATCTCTTTCGAAATGAAGAGTCATGGAGCTGATCCTGAAATCAACTCTCACGATGACATAAAGTACACCCGCGATATTTGACAAGGATCAAACTGGGCGTTGCTCCACTGCACGCGCCAACGCGGCTGAGAAGTTTTCAGTGGAATAATCCAACCGGCGGCCGTTTGGCCTCAAGGCCAGTGCCGCACCGCAAATGCGAGAGTTCACATCCGTTCGTCTCGCCGCGCTGCCAAAAATCAGCCGGTCCGCGAAGTGCGGCCCCACTCCGCGTAGGACGGGCGCGAAGCTGCAAGCTCGACGGGACGATCATCGGCGGGGGCGGCTGCTGCACCGGCGCGAAACTGCGCGAGCGCCTCCTCGCTGGTGATGATTTTGGCGCGGTGATACTGCCGCATATAGTTCAACGCATAGTCATGGGCGTCCCGGTGAGGTGAGGACACTGCATCGGAGATCACCGAAATATCGTAGTTCAAGTAAAATGCGTCGATCACGGTGTGCTGGACACAGGCTTCGGTCCAGGCGCCGGTGAAGTAGAGGCGCTTGATATCGAGCTCGCGCAGCACGGCATCGAGCCGCGTCGAGTTGAACGCGCTGTAGTGCTTTTTCCGGATTTGAAAGTCGCCCGGTTTGGGATCGAGCTCGTCGACGATCTCGGCGTCGGGGGTGCCGATGATGCAGTGCGGGCCGAAGATCTTGAAGTGCTTGTCGATCGGCACTTCCTCCGGCAAAAAGTTGTCCTTGATGAAGACGATGGTGACGCCGCGTTCGCGGCCGGCGTCGATCACGCGCCGCACGGTGGCGAACAAACGCTTGGCGTCGAGCGGATCGGGCAAGGTCGGGTTGCTCTTGAAGAAACCTTTGAGCAGGTCGATGACGACGATCGCGCTCCGCGGGCTCATGAAGAC
>DASSJW010000543.1:0-3257 GCA_035690995.1 Xanthobacteraceae bacterium | reverse complement strand
GGATGGTCAAGGTCTGCGATTGCTTCCCCGAGTTGAAGGATATCACCGACGCGCGCGAACGCCGGTACCGTGCGCATCCGGAGAAGCCGGCGCCGGAGGGACCGCGCAGCTTCGTGGAAGTGAAAGTGACCTCGATCGGCCAGCTCAACGAGCTCGTCGACTGCAAGAAGAGCGGCTACAAATTCATCATCAGCGAACCGGTGCATGTAGGCGGGCAGAATTGCGCGCCGACGCCGCTCGAATTCCTGCTTTCCGGCGCGGTCGGCTGCTATGCGGCGGTGTTCGCCTTCTATGCCGCCAAGCTCGGCGTCAGCTACGACAGCTTCGAGGCGGTGGCGCGCACGGACTTCGACGTGCGCGGCCACATGATGACGGATGCGCCGACCTCGGCGTTCCAGAAGGTGACGATCAGCATCAGCGTGGTCAGCGACGCGCCCGAGGACAAGCTCAAGGAGGTCGAGCGGCTGTCGTTCGAAGGCTGCCCCGGCATCAACACCTTGCGCGAGCCGGTGCCGGTGGAGACCCGGCTCACGGTGACGCGCACGCAGGCGGAGCAGGCGGCGTAAACGGCGGCGGTCATGACACGCAAGCGGGCGCGCAGCGGCGCGCCCAAGCCTTATCGCGTCGGCCGCTCGCGCACCGGGCTCGGGCTGTTCGCCACCGCGCCGATCAAGAAGGGCGCGTTCATCATCGCGTATCGCGGCCGCCGCATCACCAATGCGCAGGCGGAGACGCTGGAGGCGCGCGGCAGCCGCTACATGTTCGAGATCAACAGCCGGTGGACCATCGACGGATCGAGCCGCCGCAACATTGCCCGCTATGCCAATCACTCCTGTCGTCCCAACGCTGAATCCGACGTGGTCAAGGGCGGCGTGATTCTGCGCGCGATCAAGAGCATCAAGCCGGGCGACGAGATCACCTACGACTACGGTCCCGAATATTTCGAGATCTTCCTCGAGCCCGCCGGCTGCAAATGCGACAAATGCATGGAGAAACGGCGCAAGCAGCGACGCGAGCGGCGCTTGCGGTCGAAGCGCAAGGCCAAACGGTGATGGCGTGCAGTCGTTGCCGCATGCGCGGGCTTGATCGCACGCATCTTTCGCATACGTGATCGAGTGCACATCTAACGCGGGCATTGCTCGCGTCCGCTGTTGCGCGCACCACTCCGGTGGACGCGCGCCGCCGGCGCAGCCGCGTCGCATCGCCCCGGAGACAACATGGTTTCGAAAATGATCGGACGGACCGTGGTCTGGATCGCCGCGATGGCGGCAATCCTGTTCGTGTCGGCCGGAACCGCGCGCTGGCCGGCCGCCTGGGTGTTCCTTGCGGAAATAGGTGGCCTGGGCGTGGCGGTCGGTTTGTGGCTGGCGCGGCGTGATCCGGCCCTGCTCGCCGAGCGGCTCTCCACCGGCTTCCAGGCCGCGCAGAAGACCTGGGACAAGGTGTTCATGGCCACCGTGTTCGTGCTGTGGACGGGCTGGCTCGTGCTGATGGCGCTCGACGCCGTTCGCTTCGGCTGGTCGCAGATGCCGGTATGGGCGCAGGCTCTCGGCGCGGTGCTGATCGCGCTCTGCATGTACGTCGCCTGTCTCACCTTTCGCGAGAACAGCTATGCCGCGCCGGTGGTGAAGATTGCGCGCGAGCGCGGTCATCGCGTCGTCAGCAGCGGACCCTATGCTTACGTGCGCCACCCGATGTATGCGGGCGCCCTGTTGTTCTTCATCGGCACACCCCTGCTGCTCGGCTCCTGGTACGGGCTCGCCGCCGCGCCGCTGTTGGTCGTCGTGCTTGCGGCGCGCGCGGTGATGGAGGAGCGGATGCTGGCGGAGGAATTGCCCGGCTATCGCGACTACGCCACGCGCGTGCGCTACCGGCTCGTTCCCGGCCTTTGGTAGCGGCCGGGTCTGGCGGTGCCGGCTGGCGTCGCGGCGGGCGGTTGCGAGGAAAGATGTGGAGGGGGCGGAAGCTTCCTGGCGGCACCTCCCGGCGGCGGTTAGCATCGCGCACATTATCTTGCGCCGCCGCCATCGAGGAGACCACGACCATGCTCAGCCCGGGGGCCGTTTTCCTGCTGCTGCTCATCATCGGCATTGCCGCCGGGCTGCTGTTCGATCGCATCGCCGGGGCGGGTTGGCTTTCGCGCCAGATCGCCGGCCCCAATCGCCTGCTGGTGACAAGCGCGCTCGTCGGCATCGCCGGGTCGTTCGTGGGCTATCACCTTGCGCTTCTCGTCGGCATCGTTGGCTACGCCGCACTTCTCGTCGCCGTCATCGGCGCACTGGCGGTGTTGTGGGGCTGGCGCACGGTGCGCTGACAGTCGCCTGCGGCGGTGCGCACGCGCGCCGCGCGGCTATCGGGCGGGGGTGTCGATCGGCGGCGCGCAATTCCTGCGGCCCTGCGCCATGCAATCGTCGAGCGCGCGCTGCTCGAACATGGCGTTGGCGAGCCAAATCCCGCCGCCCACGACCAGCAGCAGGAAAAACAGCAGCACCGCGTTGGCGACCCATCGGTCGCGCGGGGTCTCGACGTATTTGTCCGGTCCGGGCTCGCTCATGCTGCGGATCATAACGCGCGGATCGCCGCGGCGAAAAGAGCGCCGTCGCGATCGGCTCGCCGGCGCGGCGTTGCAAGACGATGCCGCCGCCGGCTCACCCCGCCATCGTCTCCTTCACCACGGTGACGAGTTGCTTGAGGGTGAACGGCTTCGCCAGGAAGTTGAACTGCTTGTGGTCGGGCAGCGTCTTGTCGAACGCGTCTTCGGCATAGCCGGATACGAAGATGATCTTGATGTCGGGCTTGCGCTGCTTGAGCTCCTTCATCAGCGTCGGTCCGTCCATCTCCGGCATCACGACGTCCGACACCACGATGTCCACCTTGCGGCCCTGCTTTTCCAGTTCCTCCAGCGCCTCCACCCCGTTGCCGGCCTCGATCACGGTGTAGCCGCGCGACTTGAGGCCGCGGGCGTTGAGCGCACGCAGCTCTTCCTCGTCCTCCACCAGCAGGATGGTGCCGTGACCGGTGAGATCGGTCGCCACGGTCCGCATGGCGTCGGCGGCGGAGATGGCACCGGCGAGCGCCGGCGCCGTCGTCTCGGGCAGTTGCGGCACCTGAAGATCGTCAGCGGCGGGAATGTAGCGCGGCAGGAAAATACGGAAGATCGTGCCCTTGCCGAGTTCGGACTCCACGAAGATGAAGCCGCCGGTCTGCTTGACGATGCCGTAGACGGTCGAAAGCCCGAGCCCCGTGCCCTTGCCGAT
>DASSJW010000542.1:0-2528 GCA_035690995.1 Xanthobacteraceae bacterium | reverse complement strand
TGCCGGCGGCGGTGCGGTGCCCATCACACCGAAGAAGGGCGCCAGCGGAACCTCCTGGCCCCACGGCAGTCGCCAGCACTTGCGCGCCCGATCGAGCACGATGTGGATGTGTCGGTTCTCGGCGAAGTCGTCCGGCAGGGCGCCGGCGAGCGGGCGCACCGAGTTGTAGCCCCAGTCGTACAACACATCTATGGCTTCGATGTCGACCTGAAGCACCTGCCCGGGCTTGGCGCCCTTGACGGCAACGGGCCCGGTGAGGATGTGCGGCCCCAACTGACGCGGCACCTTCGCGTGAATGGCCGGAAGCGCCGGTGGGACGACGAGGGGCGGGCCGGGCATCAGCTCGGGACCGCCCGATACCGAGGAGATCGTCACGCGCTCGCCGCTGTCGATGGCGAGGCGAGGAGAAAGGCGAGCGTCGAAATAGCCCCAATGGACGTTGTCGGGGCCGGGCTCGAGGTGAATGGGCATGGGTTTTCGTTCCAGTGTCCGGCAGCGCCAACACAGCATGTTTTCCGGATCGATCCAACCGGCGTTGCCCTCGTGTCGCAGGACGACGGAATCGACGAGTCCGGCCCTGGCAGCAGCCCGCGCGAGTTACAGTGCTGCGACGGTATGCACCTCGACCAGGAACGGCTCCTGCACCAACCGGTCCACGATCAGCAGCGTGTTGGGGGGATAGATGCCGGCGGGAAAGATGCGCGGAAATTCACGCAGCCGAAACGCCATGAACTTGGCAATGTCCTGCGAATGCACGAGATAGGTGGTGAACTCGACCACGTTGGCGAAGCTGGCGCCCTGCGACTTCAGCGCTGCGTCGATATTGGCAAAGACCTGCCGGCATTGCGCATCGAAATCATCCTTGCCTACGCACGCGCCGCTCTTCTCCGCCGCCACCTGGCCGGCGATGAACAGGAACTCGGCGGCCTTGACGCGGGTGATCTGCGAATACTGCCCGAGCGGCTTGCCCAGCGTCGCGGGGTTGTGAAACGTGATTTCCGGCATGCTCGATCCTCGCAGGCTGCAAAAGCGAGGCGCATTGCACCGCAGATAGCCGGCCGGCGCAATACGGCCCGCGCCATGGCGCCCTGCGCATCAAGGCGGGGCACGCGCCTCACGCCTCCGGGATCACCGGCAGCAGCAGATGCGAGGGATGATCGGGGTCGTGATAGATCTGATGCAGCACGGTCTTGCTGCTGCAGATGTGGTAGGGGATGTACTCGACATTGGTCGCGCTGCCGACGCCGGTCGCGACGTCGAGGCTCGTGATCTCGACGCAGATGCGGTGACCGCGCTTGAACTGGTTCGCCGTCGCCATGATCTCGATGGCGTATTCGTTGACCTCGCCGGGGACGACGGGCTTGCGCGCGGCGCGCGTGAGCGGATGCCAGGGGCGGCCGGGAAGCGACCGTGCGGGATCGACCGCGCGATGCGATGCCTTGAGCCAGCCGCGCGTGAGCTCGCGTTCGTACAGGTCGGGCGTGACGTCGCGCTCGCCTTCGCGCGCCGTCTGCACGCCCACGTCCGGCCCCACGTCCTTCAGGATCACGATCCAGTTGGTATCGTCCTGGTCGATCGAAGCGAACAGATTGAGCACGCTCGGCCCCGCGATGGTGACGTCCTCGGCCAGCGGCTCGCTCAGATAACGCAGCTTCTGGATGCGGTTCGTCTGGCTCGCCGGCATTTGCGCAAACGCATCGGGCGCCTGGTAATCGTCGGCGCTCGAGGCGACGAAGGGTTCGGTGGTCAGTCGCTCCCAGCCCCTGAGATAGAACTTGATCCACTGCGTTTCCGGCAACGGCCAGTCGCTGCCGCTGCGCCATTCATTGGCGCCCATCACCCAGAATCGCACCGGCGGATCGTTGAGGATTCCCGTGTCGATCCCCTTGAGCCACTGGTCGTACCACCGCAGCATTTCGTTGTGGAACGCCTTGACCGGGCGGTCGAGATGGGCCGGGCCCGCGAGCAGTAGCTTCTTGTGGGGCGGGTCGATGTTGCGGAACCAGTTCTGCGCGCCAACGAGATGGGTCTTGTAGCTGTAGCCGTACCAGCCCGAGCCGGTATAGGTCGGAATCTTGATCTTGGAGAATTCGGCCTCGCTCTTCTTGACCGCGTCCTCCTTGTCGTAGGGGTCGACGAGAATGTCGAAATAGGCCGGGAAGTGTTGTCCCTTGAGCGCGAGCACGTTGTAGACGTGCGGGTACATCTTGAAGTCGGGATTGGACATCGCCTCCTGCCACAGCTTTTCCCGCTCCGGCGGCAGCGCCTTCGGCTGCCCTTTCTGCTGATGAGCGGAGGCATAGACCTGCAGCAGGAATCGAAAGAGGTGGATGACGCCGCCGGGATATTCGTCGCGAAAGCCGCCGGCATCGCCGTATGCGCCGCGTGGGTCGAATGGGAAGATCGCCTTGAGATGAGGCGGCTGCAGCTTCGCCGCCATGAGCTGTTCGGCGCCGAAGCCGGATATGCCGATCATGCCGACATTGCCGTCGCACCAGGGCTGGGCCGCGATCCATTCGATCAGGTCA
>DASSJW010000541.1:0-4393 GCA_035690995.1 Xanthobacteraceae bacterium | reverse complement strand
CTGCTGGTCCACGGCAAACCGGTGGCCGGGCGTCCGCCCGACGGGGTGGCCATGGTGTTCCAGCACTTCGGGCTCCTTCCTTGGAAGACGGTCTACGACAACGCCGCTTTCGGCCTCGCCATGGCGGGCGCCTCGCAGGCGCAGATCCGCGAGCGGGTCACCCATTACCTCGAGCTGGTCGGGCTCACGGGTTTCGAGCGGCATTATCCCTACCAGCTCTCCGGCGGCATGCAGCAGCGCGTCGGCCTGGTGCGCGCGCTCGCCATGAACCCATCGATCCTTTTGATGGACGAGCCGTTCGCGGCGCTCGATGCGCAGACGCGCGAGATCCTGCAGGAGGAACTCCTTGCACTCATGGAACGCCCCGACGAGCGCAAGACCATGGTGTTCATCACCCATTCGATCGATGAGGCGATCCTGCTCGGCGACCGCATCGCGGTGATGAGCGCGCGTCCCGGCCGCATCAAGGAGGTGCTCGACATGCCGTTCGGCTGGCCGCGCAACGCCGACGCGGTGCGCTCCGATCCCCGCTTCACCGAATTTCGTCTGCACATCTGGCATCAGCTTCACACCGTCAAGCCGCGAAACGTGCGGGCGCCGAGGGAGGTCGCGTGACCACCATCGAGCAAGCCCGCGGCGGCTTGGCCGCGACCGGCGAGCCGGTCGATCTGTCCGGCGATCAGGCGCGCGCCGAACGGGTCGCGGCGGCGCGCCGGCATCGCCGCCAGTGGGTTAATCTCGCGATCCGCCTCGTGTCGCTCGCCGTCGCGCTCGCGCTGTGGGAGGTGGCGGCCTGGAACGTCGATCCCGTGCTCTTTACCTCGCCGACCAAGGTGGCAGCGGCGGCGTATAACATGGTGCTCAGCGGGGAGCTGTGGACCTATCTGTGGCCGAGCCTGGTGGTCCTCGGCATCGGCTTTGCGCTCGCGGTGGTATTCGGAATCGCCATCGGGCTGCTGCTGGCGCGCTTCTGGGTGCTCGACGTGGCGCTCACCGTCTATATTACGTTCCTCTACTCCATCCCCTCGGTCGCATTGGTGCCGCTGATCGTGCTGTGGGCCGGCTTCGACACCACCGCCAAGGTCATCATCCTGTTCCTGTTCGCATTCTTCCCGATGGTGATCAACACCTACCAGGGCGTCAAAAGCGTCGACCCGAAGCTGCTCGAGGTCGGCCGCGCCTTCCGCTGCTCGGAAGGGCAACTGTGGTGGAACATCGTGCTGCCGGCAGCGCTGCCGTTCATCGTGACGGGACTGCGGCTGGCGCTCGGTCGCGCGCTGATCGGCATGGTGCTCGCCGATCTCTATACGGCGATTTCCGGCATCGGCTACCTGATCGTGCGCACGGCGAGCACATACCAGGTCGATAAGATGTTCGTGCCGATCGTGACGCTTGGCCTGCTCGGCGTAACGTTCACGGCGCTGCTGCGCTTGGCCGAGAAATACGTCGCGCCCTGGACCGCGGCATCGTCGGACGATTGAGCGGAAGGCCGCGATCTTTTCGATGAATCCTCGGCCCGGGTACGCGTGTGACGAGGCAAGCGCAGCGACCGGTGCTATAACGCGGCCCGCGAATACTACGAAAAAAGGGAAACGTGCCATGTCGAACGCCTGTCGATCGATCTACCTGTTGCCGTTGATGCTCGGGGCTCTCGCGACGGCGGATGATGCCGCTGCGCAGAGCTGCCCGACCATGCGCAAGATCAACATCGGCGTTTCGGTCGCTCCGCCCAACGTGGTGCACACGTCCCCCTATGTGGCGAAGGAGCTGGGTTTCTTCGCCAAGCGCTGCATCGAGCCCAACATCATCCAGTTCGAAGGCGGGCAGTCGGCGACCTCCGCGGCGGCGGCGGCGCAGGGTACCGCGATCGTCAGCGTCGGCGACGTGGCCATCGGCCGGGGGTTGAAGGTGCAGCAGTTCTGGGGCTTGGCGCCGCGAATGCCGCAGGCCTACATGGTGTCGCCCGACGTCAAGACCGCGGCCGATCTCAAGGGCAAGAAGCTCAGCGCGACCGGCGGCGGTGTCGGCGGCTTCAATTGGCGGATGGGCCGCGAAGTCCTCAAGACCGCGGGGCTCACCGTCGACGATGCGCAATTCATCTCCTCCGCCACCGCGGGCCGCCTGCCGGGCTTGGTCTCCGGCCAGATCGACGGCGTGGCGCTCCACCCCGAGGACGTCTATCTCGCCAAGAAGCAGAAGCCGACGCTCAATCTCCTGGTGCAGCTGGTCGAGCTGATGCCCGACTACATGTTCAACGCCTACGGCGCTTCCCTCGACTGGATCGGACGCGACCGCGCGCTGCTGCGCGATGCCGCAGCGGCGATGATCGAGGCCAATCGCATGATGTACAACGACAAGGCCAAAGTCGTTCCAATCATCGAGAAGGCCACCGACAAGCCGAAGGAAGCGGTCGAATACGCCATCGACGTGCTCACCAAGAACTGCGTCTGGTCGGTCAACGGCGGCCTCGATCCCAAGCGCACCGCATGGACGGTCGACAACAGCGCCGAGAACGGCGACATCGACAAGGACAAGAAGCCGTCGGCAGAGCAGGTCGCCAATTTCGCGCTTGCCAAGGAAGCGGTCGATGCAGCCGGCGGCCCCGTCAGCATCGGCAATTGCAAGGACTAGCGCACATTCAGGAAAAGCCTGCCCCGGGCTTGATCCGGGGTGGGAAGCGATTTTCCAAACA
The DNA here is from genome assembly GCA_035690995.1 of Xanthobacteraceae bacterium. Classification (GTDB taxonomy): domain Bacteria; phylum Pseudomonadota; class Alphaproteobacteria; order Rhizobiales; family Xanthobacteraceae; genus VAZQ01. Next base: position 1,701 of record DASSJW010000541.1, on the reverse strand, counting down.
CAGCGCATGTAGATCGAGGGTACCGCCATGAACATCCAGACGCCGCGTCCCGCCGGACACCAGAGCTGGGACGAGGTGCGCACGCGCCTCGACCAGAATGCGCCGTTCTCGAACATGTACGACACGCCGTACTACCGGGACGCGGTCTATGATCATTTCTCCAAGCAGGAATATGCGCGTCGCTACCGGTCGCTGCGCGACAAGATGCGCGAGCACAAGCTCGACTGCGTGATCGTGCCCGGTGGGCCCAGCCATTGGAGCTTCGGCGGCGGGATGCAATGGCTCACCGGGCATTGGGAATGGCACGCGATCTCCTCCTACGTGCTGGTGCCGCTCGACGGCGAGCCGACGTTGATCTTCTCCATGGGCGGCACCCACGCCGAAGCCTGCCGGCGGGAATGTGCCAATGCCCTGACCGACGTGCGCCACAGCCGCAGCGGAAAATATGCCGAGGTCATGGTCGAGCGGCTCAAGGAGCTCAAGCTCGAGCGCGGACGCATCGGCCTCGTCGAGATCGACGCGCGGCACAACGACTACCTCCCGGTCAACCAGTACAACGTGCTGCGCAAGTCGCTGCCGGACGCGGAGCTCATCTTCACCAAGGGCTTCCTGCACGAACTGGTCGTCGTTCACAGCGAGGAGGAGCTGCGGTGCGTGCGCAAGGCCGGCGTGCTCTGCCAGCGTGCGATGGAAGCGATGATCGCGCGCGCCAAGCCCGGCGTGCCGGAATACGAGCTGCGCGCCGCCGCCGGTGCCGCCATCCTCGACGGCGGCGGCGACATCGACTTTCTCATCATCGGCACCACGCCGATGGCCAACCCGGCGATGGTGTTCGGCAATCCACGGCCCTCACACCGCAAGTTGCAGAAGGGCGATATCGTCAACATGGAGCTGGCCGCCGGCTACAACGGCCTCTCCGCGCAGATCGGTTCGCCGATCACATTGGGCCCTCCGACCGAGATGGTGCGCAAGTTCTGGGACGAGATCACCTTGCCCGGCTACAACAAGATCATCGCCGAGATCAAACCCGGCAACGCGACCGACAACATGCGGCTCGCCAGCCGCTTCTTTCGCGAGCACGGGGTGCAGTCGCGCCCGACGCAGGTGCACGGCATCGACATCGTCACCGACAAGCCGCACGTGTTCGCCGAACGCACCGAAGCCGACGAGATCGACAAGGTGCTCAAGCCGGGCATGATCATCATGGCGGAGCCCAATCCGATCACGGCCGACGGGATGTTCGGCATCTTCCTCGGACACACCTTCATCGTGACCGACAGCGGCTACGAATGCGTCGACAGCTTCCCGCTCGAAATCGCGGTGGCGCCGTGTTGACGGCCGGGGCCGTAAGGTGAGCCACGACAGCAGCAAAATGAAGATTTCAGCCGACAACACGACTGCATCGCGTAAGGCGAGCCGCGACGGCGTCAGTTACAATTTGGGAGGCTGCAAGTTCTACAAAAGATTCGTGTAACCATGTCAAGCAAAAACGGCGTGGGCGCAATGGCGTGCTTGCCAATGTGTGACGTCTGGCTGGTCCCGATCGCGGAGCGTGGCGTCGGGTCTAGCATGGCCTCTCGTTTCATGCTGAAAAGCCTGGCAGCGCCGCCCGAACAACGACATCAGCCGCGAGAAAGTGCCCGCCGTGTTGACCAAGACCGAAGCGCAGGATAGCCGGCGTGTTTCCGCCGCCACCTTAGG
>DASSJW010000540.1:0-4495 GCA_035690995.1 Xanthobacteraceae bacterium | reverse complement strand
GGCCAGCGGCCCCACCATCAACGGGAGCTGGGCCGGCGAGCTCACGCAGGTCGGTAGCCCAACACCCTACAAGTTCGAACTTACGATCAATGCAAAGGGCGCGGAGACGAAATATCCCGACCTCGATTGCACCGGGAAACTCACCCGCTCGGGCTCGTCGAAGACCTATACCTTCTTCGTCGAAGCCATCACCAAGGGGTCCGCCGACAAGGGCGGCCGCTGCCCCGACGGGACCATGACCATCGCGCGGCAGGGCGATGATCTCGCACTCGGCTGGTTCGGCACCGTTCAGGGCACCACCGTCGTCGCCTACGGCACGCTGAAGAAGAAATAACGCAATAGCGGATTCTTAAGTTGGGTTAGCGCGGCCCGTGCATTCTCAAATCAGCTGGATGCTCATTCGGCACGTAACCCGACGCGCCCGGGCGAGACGTCGGGTTACGCGCGGAGCACAGATCGTGCGAGCGTGACAGGCTCCCGCGTTGCGCTAACCCCACCTGCACGCGTCACGTCACCCCCAACACGGTCGTCGCCGCCTTCATCTCGGCGAAGCGAGAGGCGCGGCGCTCGAGCGCGAGTTCGTCGCGGCCCCAGAAATCCATGTTCCAGTCTTCGTCGACATGTGCCGCCGCCCAGGCGGCATCCACCGACAAGGCGCCGGCCGCGAGCGCCAGAGCGATCAACGCCGAGCCCGTGAGCGTGGTGATCGAATGCAGCGCGCCGAGCGGCCACGGTGCGGGCGGAATGGCGGCGCGGGCGGCGGCGAGCGCCTGCGGGGGCTGGGCGACGAACACGATGCCCTGCACCAGCACGAAGCGCGCACCGAGCGCATCGCGCGCCCATGCCAGCACCGGGTCCCAGGCCGCATCCTGCCGCGCGACCAGGCCGGCGGGCCCCGGCGCGCGGTAAAATACGAGATCGCAGGCGAGATAGCGCTCCACTTCCGCGCTCACCGCCGCCGGTGCCGCCGCAACACCATCGATGATGGTATTGGCGAGCCGGGTCAGCGGCATCATCGCCGGATCGATCATGTCGCGCTGCGCCTCCCATTCGGCAGCGAGCGCCTGCGCCAATGCCTGCGTCGGCGCGGCAAGCGGGTGGCGGGCGGGCGTCCGCACGGGACGGCCGTCGAGCAGAATGCGAAACGCGCCGTCGGCGGCTTCGATCTCGACCCGCTCATAGAACCGCCGCCGCAACTGCGGCCGCATGGAGCGGCGCGCCATCTCGGTCGGATCGAGCGGCTGGTTCTTGAAAACGTCCTCGAACAGATCGCGCATGGGGGCAAGTTGGGTTGCGACTATGAAACATTCAACGTGATCATTTCCACCCCGATCGACCTTGCAACTCGACCGGCTTGTTGGACCTTGGGCTTTGCACGATGATGCCCGATCGCGGTCCAGGCCAAAGCAAGCGCGAGGACGAATGAAATTCGGCGTTTTCGACCACCTCGATCGCAACGATCTGCCGCTGCAAGCCTTCTACGCGGAGCGGCTGAAAATCGTCGAGGCCTACGATCGTTACGGCTTTCACGCCTATCATACCGCCGAACATCACGCGACGCCGCTCGGCCTCGCCGCCTCGCCCAGCGTGTTCCTTGCCGCCGTCGCGCAGCGCACGCAACGGCTGCGCTTCGGCCCGCTGGTCTATACGCTTCCGCTGCACCATCCGCTGCGCCTGGTCGAGGAGATCTGCATGCTCGACCAGCTCAGCAGGGGACGCTTCGAGCTCGGCGTGGGGCGCGGCATTTCGCCGATCGAGACCGCCTATTACGGGGTCGATCCCGCTCTGCGGCAGAAGATCTATCTCGAAACGCTGCAGGTGCTGCGCCAAGCTTTGACCGGCAGGACGCTGAGCTTCCACGGCGAGTTCTATGACTATGCCGACGTGCCGATGGAGCTCGAGCCGTTCCAGAAGCCGCATCCGCCGTTCTGGTCGGGTGTCGGCACGCCCGACGGGGGCGAGAGCGCGGGCCGCCTCGGCTTCAACATGGTTGCCAACGCGCCCACGGCGCAGGTGCGCGCGATCACCGATCGCTATCGCGCAGCATTCGAGGGAACGCACAGCCCGCTCATCGGGTTGGCCCGCTTCGTCATCATGGGCGCGACCGACGAAGACGCGCTGACCATCGCCCGGCGCGCCTATCCGCTTTGGCACAAGCACTTCCATCATCTCTTTCAGCTGCACGGCACGAGCCCCGCGGGCGGAGACCGGCCGCCGCAATTCGATCAGATCAAGGACGGGGGGCGCGGCATCGCGGGCTCGCCCGCGACCGTCGCGCGCATGATCAGGTCACAGATGCAGGAGGCCGGCACCAACTACTTCGTGGCGCAATTCGCCTTCGGCGACCTCACGCTGAGCGAGGTGCTGCGCACCGTCGATCTGTTCGCGCGCGAGGTCATGCCGGCGCTCCAGGACGTATGATCGCGGACCTGAAAGACGATGTGTAACGCTCCCGTCGGGGCGCGCTCGCAATCGCTACCGTGCAGGGGCGCCCATCCACCGTTCTGCGATGGCGCCCGCGACCCTGCCCGCGATTTCGAGTTCCATCCCAACTCCCGCGCGCTTTCGCATCGCACAATAAGCGGGAGTAAAGAATCAAGCTGTTTCAAGCAGTTAAAAGGGCCTCACCGGCGGTTACGGGATTTTTACGACCCTGTCGGCTAGTCTTGCCCGCTACCTGGTGGGCACGTTGCACCGCCACATCAGGCTGCAGGTTGTAAAAGGCTGTTATGACGAATGTATCGGTAGAATTTGGAGGGGGTCTCAACTACTATCCGCGCCGGAATCGGCCGACCACAAGCCGGGCGTTGGAGGGAAAGCGGCCCACGTTTGTTTGCGCAGGATTCTTCAGGGGGCGCGCGGCAGACGTGCGTGCAGAGGAGTAAATGAAACCCACCGATATCTCGGCGCCGGACTACTTCCACAAGGTCGTGGACTGCCAATGGGCCTGCCCGGCGCACACACCCGTTCCTGAATATATCCGCTTGATCGCGGCTGGTCGCTACAGCGACGCCTACATGATCAATTGGAAATCCAACGTGTTTCCCGGGATCCTCGGGCGCACATGCGACCGGCCGTGCGAGCCGGCCTGCCGGCGCGGACGCGTGGAGAAGGAACCGGTCGCGATCTGCCGGTTGAAACGCGTCGCGGCCGACTTCAAGGACGACATCCGCGATCGGCTTCCCAAGCCCGCCACGATCAAGAACGGAAAGCGCATCGCGCTCGTGGGCGGCGGCCCCGCTTCGCTTACGGTCGCACGCGATCTGGCGCCGCTCGGCTACCACTGCGTGGTGATCGACCAGGACCCGAAAGCCGGCGGCATGATCCGCACCCAGATCCCGCGCTTCCGGTTGCCGGAATCCATCATCGACGAGGAATGTGATTACATCCTCGATATCGGCATCGAGTTTCGCGGCGGCACGCGCATCGACAGCCTCAAGGCGTTGCTGGCCGAAGGCTGGGATGCAGTCTTCGTCGGGTCCGGCGCGCCGCGCGGACGCGACCTCGAGATTCCCGGCCGCAAGGAAGCGGCGGCCAACATCCATATCGGCATCGACTGGCTCTCCTCGGTGTCCTTCGGCCACATCAGCAAGATCGGCAAGCGCGTCATCGTGCTCGGCGGCGGCAACACCGCCATGGACTGCTGCCGCTCGTCCCGCCGGCTCGGCGGCGAGGACGTGAAAGTCGTCGTCCGGTCGGGCTTCGAGGAGATGAAGGCGTCCCCCTGGGAAAAGGAGGATGCCATGCACGAGGACATTCCGATCCTCAATTTCCTGGTGCCGAAGGAATTCACCCACGAGAACGGCCGCCTCACCGGCGTGCTGTTCGAGAAGGTGAAGGCCGAATTCGACGCCAAAGGCCGCCGCAACCTGGTGCCTACGGGCGAGCCCGATCAGCACATCCCCTGCGACGACGTGCTGGTCGCGGTCGGCCAGGAGAATGCCTTCCCCTGGATCGAGCGCGACATCGGCATCGAGTTCGACAAATGGGACATGCCCAAGGTCGATCCCAAGACCATGGCCTCGACCCACCCGCAGGTGTTCTTCGGCGGCGACGCCGCGTTCGGACCGAAGAACATCATCTGGGCGGTCGCCCATGGCCACGACGCCGCGCTGTCGATCGACCGGATGTGCTCCGGCCTGGACATCAACGATCGCCCCCTGCCCATGGTGGAGATCGTCAGCCAGAAAATGGGCATCCACGAGTGGAGCTACGACAACGACATCGCCCCCGATCGTCGCTATCGGGTGCCGTTGCGCGACAAGGTGGTGGCGTTGCGCGACATCAAGGCAGAGGTCGAGCTCGGCTACGATGTTCAGCTTGCGCTGAAGGAAGCCGAACGCTGCCTCAACTGCGACGTCCAGACCGTCTTCACCTCCTCGCTGTGCATCGAGTGCGACGCCTGCGTGGATATCTGCCCGATGGACTGCATCACCTTCACCGCCAACGGCGACGAAGCCGATTTGCGCACGCGCCTGCGGGCGCCCGCCAAGAA
>DASSJW010000539.1:0-3012 GCA_035690995.1 Xanthobacteraceae bacterium | reverse complement strand
GCGAAGCGAACCATTGGCCGCAGTCCCATTTCACGATGTCAAACAGCGACGCAAACTCTCTCTCCTCATGCTGAGGAGCATCGCGTAGCGATGCGTCTCGAACCATGAGGGCACGCAAGTCGATCAGTGGCCGCCCATCCTTCGAGACGGCCCTTCGGGCCTCCTCAGGATGAGGCGGTGCTGGCAATCTCGCGACGCCACACAGCGCAGTCTTCTTCGTTCCGGCGCCGCGTTTGTGCGTCGGGGTTCGTCTCCTTTCTTTCGCATCCATCCCCGAAACGAGGGGGTGGCGGAGCGCCGACAGGCGCACTCTTCTCTCTTATGTCGCGCGTGCGAGGCGCGACGACCGCGTGAGCGAAACGCGGGCCGTCCCGTTGCAACCGGGACGCCCTCTCGGCGCTCCGTCGTGGCGATTTTCGGCCGGGGACCCCCGTGCTGCCGCCTCCGGCAGTGGCACCGGAGCCGATGAGCACCTGCTCGCGTCAGGCCATACGGCCTGATGGGCGGGGTCCCGGACCTCCCGCGCTGCGGTTCGCGCCGCAATCGCGGGACGCCACTCCCCGCTCCATCGTCAGGATCGTCTCCGGAGGACGCCCCCTCTGAGCGGGGATGGGAATGTCTAGCATAGCTTCGCGCCGTAGTCAAGAATTATCTTCGTTATGTAGCCGAAAATTACGTGTTTTCGGGCGGACATTCGCCCGGGCCGGAGCAGCCGACGCGGGACAGATTGAGGGCCAGCAGCTAGGGCCGGCGACCATCGGCTGTCATGCGCGCTTAAAGACGTCAGCGCCGGCCAAAGTTGCCGACCAAAGGCCCGTCGGTTCAGAGGCATCATCGATGTTGATGACGAGGTGCCACAAGGTCTTCAGCACCTCGACGCCGCTCTCATCCACGACCTGGCCCGCCCAGGTTGTGATCGATCCCTGTTTTGAGGGCCAAAGGACTGAAAAACAGATGATGTCATCCGTCGCATGACCAAGGATAGGTCCGGAAATGGAGCCCCCGCCGCTGCTGACGGCGCTGGTATAGGTGCCGGTGACGGTCGATCCATTGACCGTGAAGTCGGCGGTCGAACCGTATTGATTTTTCCACAATCCGGCGAACCCCCCGAAGCCCGCGACCTTGCCCGGGGTGCCTGCGCTTTTTGCTGAAAGCAGTCTCGACAGTACTCTTTCGTGATGCATGCTCGCGCTCCCTGTCACGGGAGCGATCTTAGCGAAACATTTTCGAGCTGTAACAACAGATTGCGACCGCAGATTGAGCGCTCACACCCGCTCCACGAAACTGTCCACCACCCGTTTCTCGCCGGCCTTGTCGAATGCGATGGTGAGCTTGTTGCCGTCGATCGCGGTGACGTTGCCGTTGCCGAATTTCTGGTGAAAGACGCGCTCGCCGATCGCGAAGTCGGAGATGGCGCCGGTGGATTTGGCGACGAGCTCGCCTTCGATGGTGAGCGGAAGCCGCGTGCGCGGGCGGCCGCGAAATCCGCGGCCGTGAATGCCGCCGTGTCCCTCATCCGCGCGCGGGGGAGGGGACGTGGCACCGGCGATGTCTCCGTCATCGACCGGATACGCGTTATCCGCCGGGTACGCGGCGTCATCGAAGCCGTCGTTGGCGGCGAACCCGCCGCGGCCGCGCTGGTCCTTGTTTCTTTGCGCGCGCTGCCAGCCCGGCGTGCCGTAGCTCGAGCCGAAATGGGTCATCTCATCGAAGCGCGACGCGCCGGTGTTGCCGTAGGAGGAAAAGCCGCCCTTCGATTCCGTGACCTCGACGTCGGTTTCCGGCAGTTCGTCGAGAAAGCGCGAGGGGACGTTCGACGACCACAGCCCGTGCATGCGCCGGTTGGCGGCGAAGTAGATCTTCGCCCGCCGCCGCGCCCGCGTAAGCCCGACATGGGCCAGTCGACGCTCCTCCTCGAGCCCGGCGCGACCCTGGTCGTCGAGCGTGCGCTGGTTGGGGAACAGACCTTCCTCCCAGCCCGGCAGGAACACGGTGTCGAATTCGAGTCCCTTGGCGGAATGCAGCGTCATGATCGACACCGCCTCGCCCTCGCTCTTGTCGGTGTCCATCACCAGCGAGATGTGTTCGAGGAAGCCGGCGAGGTTCTCGAATTCCTCCATCGAGCGAACAAGCTCCTTGAGGTTTTCGAGCCGGCCGGCGGCATCGGCCGAACGATCCTTCTGCCACATCTCGGTATAGCCGGACTCGTCGAGCACGATCTCCGCAAGCTGGGTGTGCGGAAGCGTCTCCTTCTGCGCGCGCCAGCGGTCGAAGGCGGCGAGCAGCTCGCGCAGCGCGCCGCGCGGCTTGGGCTTGAGCTCGTCGGTCTCGATCACCGCGCGCGCGGCGTCGGCGAGCGGCACGCGCTTCTTGCGGGCGTGGTCGTGCAGGAGCTGCACGGTGGCGTCGCCCAGGCCGCGCTTGGGTACGTTGACGATGCGCTCGAAGGCGAGATCATCCGCTCCCGAATGCACGACGCGCAGATAGGCGAGCGCGTCGCGGATCTCCTGGCGCTCGTAGAAGCGCGGGCCGCCGATCACGCGATAGGGCAGGCCGAGGGTGACGAAGCGATCCTCGAACTCGCGCATCTGGAACGAGGCGCGCACCAGGATGGCGATCTCGTCGAGCGGGTGCGGGCGTCCAGTTCCGTCGTCGCGCTGGAGTTGCTCGATCTCCTCGCCGACCGCGCGCGCTTCTTCCTCGGAATCCCAGCACGAGGTGACTTGCACCTTCTCGCCCGCCACGTCCTCGGTGCGCAGCGTCTTGCCCAGACGTCCCTCGTTGTGCGCGATGAGGTGCGAGGCGGCGGCCAGGATATGGCCGGTGGAGCGGTAGTTGCGCTCGAGCCGGATGACCTTGGCGCCGGGGAAGTCGTGCTCGAAGCACAGGATGTTGTCGACCTCGGCGCCGCGCCAGCCGTAGATCGACTGGTCGTCGTCCCCGACGCAGCAGATGTTCTTGAGCGTGCGCGCAACGGGGGGCGCAGCATCTGCGTCATTCCGGGGCGCGGGC
>DASSJW010000538.1:0-4833 GCA_035690995.1 Xanthobacteraceae bacterium | reverse complement strand
GCGTTCGAGATCTGGCATGAAGCGAGTCGTTGCGTCGCTTTGCGTGTGCTGGGCCGCCTTTTGCGGCACCCAGTCCAACATCGTCCCGCTCAATTTCGGAATGACGCCGGAGGAGGTGTCGAGCGCGCTCGGTGTGCCGCTGGTCTACTATTCCGGACGGGCGGGCTCGGAAATCTATCTCGCCTATGGATCGCCGGGCATTCCCGGCTTCTATCCCGTCGACTCCGCTCTGGCGCTGCAATTTCGCAAGGGCCAATTGACCGGCTGGAAGAAGGATTGGCGGCTGCGCCGACCCTGGCCGTTCTGAGGCGCGCATCGCGGCGCGGCCCATATGGTTCCCCTTTCCATTCTCGACCTTTCTCCGGTCTCGGCCGGCTCCTCCGGCGCCGTTGCGCTGCGCAACTCGCTCGACCTCGCACGGCTTGCCGACGATCTCGGCTTCACCCGTTACTGGGTGGCCGAGCATCACAACCTGCCGTCGATCGCCAGTTCCGCGCCCGACATCATGATCGGTCAGATCGCCGCGATCACCGAACGCATCCGCGTCGGCTCGGGCGGCGTCATGCTTCCCAATCACGCCCCGCTCATGGTGGCCGAACGCTTCAAGGTGCTCGAGGCGTTGTTTCCCGGACGCATCGACCTCGGGCTTGGCCGCGCGCCGGGCACCGACCCCGTCACCTCCTATGCCTTGCGGCGGCGGCAGGATGCCGGCGGCGACGACGATTTCCTGCAGCGGTTCCAGGAATTGATCCTGTTCGAGAGCAGGGCCTTTCCGGAAAATCATCCCTTTCGTTCCGTGCGCGCGATGCCGGAAGACGTCGCGCTGCCGCCGATCTGGCTGCTGGGGTCGAGCGGCTACAGCGCCCAACTCGCCGCCATGGTCGGCGCCGGGTTTTCCTTCGCCTATCATTTCGCCGATCACGATCCGGTCGACGCGATGCTGAGCTATCGCCACCAGTTCAAGCCGTCCGCCGCCCGCGACAAGCCCTATGCGATTCTCGCCTGCGCCGTGGTGTGCGCCGACAGCGATGCCGAGGCGGAGCGGCTCGCCTCCACCATCGATCTCAATTTCGTGCGACGCCGGCGCGGCGAATATCTGCCGCTCGAAAGTCCGCAAGAGGCATCGGTCTATCCCTACTCGCCGGCCGAGCGCAGCCTGATCGCGCGCAACCGCGCCCGGCTGTTCGTCGGCACCAAGACGACGGTGCTGGAGCGGCTCACCGCGATGATCGACGCCACCAAGGCCGACGAGGTGATGGTCACCACCATGATCTACGATCATGCCGCGCGCCGGCACTCCTACGAATTGCTCGCCGAGGCGTTCGGCCTCGATGCCGTGAAGAAATGAACCGGGTCCGGCTGCGAGTTCCGCATTGATCGCGATGCATCGCCGGGGAACTTGTGCCTCGCATATGCTCGTCCGGAAGATGTTCCCTGAACCCGGCGGGAGTTGCTTTGTCGGGGCGAAAGCGTGACATTGCGGCCGTCCGACGCCGGACGGCGGTATTGCGTCCGGCTTGCAGTATTCACGGGAGGTCCTCTTGGGTAAGCAGTTCTCGCTCACGTCAGCCGACAAGTTTCAACTGGGTGCCTATCGCGCCGATCCGTCCGGCCCGTCCAAAGGCGGCATCGTGGTCATCCAGGAGATCTTCGGCGTCAATCATCACATCCGGGCGGTCTGCGACCGGCTCGCGGGCGAAGGCTATACCGCGGTTGCGCCGGCGCTGTTCGACCGACAGGAGAAGAACTTCGAATGCGGCTATACGCCGGACGAGATCGCCAATGCGCGCAAATACGTCGCCAACCCGGATTGGGGGGCGATGCTCAAGGATACCCAGGCCGCCATCGACGAACTGAAGAAGGATGGGCCGGTCGCCATCATCGGCTTCTGCATGGGCGGCACCATCGCCTTCCTCGCGGCCTGCAAGCTCAACGGTCTCTCCGCCGCCATCTGCTATTACGGCGGGCAGATCGCCAAGAATGCCGACGAGAAGCCGAAAGTGCCGACGCAAATGCACTTCGGCGAGAAGGACGCTTCCATTCCGATGAGCGACGTCGAGATGATCAAGAAGAAGCGCGGCGGCGACAGCGAGATCTTCGTCTATCCCGATGCGCAGCACGGCTTCCATTGCGACGAGCGCGGGAGCTTCCACGAGGCGAGCGCCAAGACCGCGTGGCAGCGCGCCATGGACTTCCTCAAGAAGCATCTGAAAAAGTAAGCCGGCGTGCGCGTGCCCATGCCGGCACGCGTGCTTTGACGCTTGCCCGGCACGGTGGGCCGGACGCCATTCGTCCGGCCGATCACGCGCGGTTCGTGCCGATCAGAGGCGCTGCGCCCGCAATCCCTGCGCGGTCATTCCACGGATAGTCCGGCCGACCTCACCACCGCGCCCCACTTCTCCGTTTCGTCGGCGACCAGCTTGCCGAATTCCGCGGGCGACATCGGCATCGGCGTGCCGCCGAGCTCGGCGATGCGCGCCTGCATCTTCGGGTCGGCCAAGGCGGCGACGAGCGCCTTGTTCAGCACCTCGATCGCTTCAGGCGGGGTGCCCTTCGGCGCTGCGATGCCGTACCAGACGCTGGCTTCGTAGCCCGGAACGACCTCACCGATGGCGGGTATGTCGGGAAGCGCATCCGAGCGCTTCGCCGTGGTCACGCCCAGCGCCCGCAATTTGCCGGTCCGGACGAATTCGATCGAGCCCGGCAGGTTGTCGAACAGCACATGCACCTTTCCGGTCATGAGGTCGGGATAGGCGGCCGACGAGCCGCGATAGGGCACGTGCACCATGTCGAGGCCGGCCATCATCTTGAACAGCTCGGCCGACATGTGAACCGACGTGCCGTTGCCGGAGGAGGCGTAGCTGAGCTTGCCGGGATTGGCCTTGGCGTGGGCGATGAACTCGGCGACGGTCTTCACCGGCAGCGACGGCGGCACCACCATGACATTGGTGAGCCGCATCATGCCCGCGACCGGGGCGGTGTCGCGCAGGAAGACGAACGGAAGATTCTTGTACAGCGTGGTGCCGATGGCATTGTTGGGAGCGACGAACATGATGGTGTAGCCGTCGGGCGGTGAATTGATCACCGCATTGGCCGCGATCATGCCGCCCGAACCAACGCGGTTCTCGATAACGAATTGCTGACCGAGGTGAGCCGACAGCCACTCGCCCAACACCCGCGCCACGATGTCGTTCGGGCCGCCAGCCGCAAAGCCGACCACCCAGTGCACGGGACGGCTGGGATATTTGTCAGCGGCCGCCGCCGGCGCGAGCAGGCCGGGGCAGAGTGCGAACGCCAGCAGAAGCAGAAATGAACGAGCCGCATGCATCACGCTCTCCCTCGAGTGAGCAGGCATCATCGTGCGCGTTCTGCCGCGATTGATATCGCCGATGGGCGTTCCGCCCGCGCGCGTTCAAGCCACATCCTATCGTCAATGAAAGGGCCCCGATAGTGATTGCAGGGCAGCCCATGGCAGCGCGCGCGGTCGGCCCATCGCAACAGCGAATGGAGCAACGCAAACGCTTCAGCAAACCGCCTACCGCGGTGTCATCGTGAAGTTTTCGCGGAACGGGCGTGCTCCGGCTCATCACCGTCATCCGAGAGGCGATCGGCGAGCGCCACGACCAGCATCGACACCAGGAACACGACATGGATGCCGGCGAGCCATGCCAGTTTGGTGTTGTCGTATTGCTCGATATTCATGAAGGCGCGCAACAGCTGGATCGCCGAAATGGCCACGATCGAGGTCATCAGCTTGTGCTTGAGGCCGCCGAAGTCGACCTTGGTCATCCAGTCCGGCCGGTCGTGATCGTCGGCTTCGATCCGCGACACGAAGTTCTCGTAGCCCGACAGCACCACGATCAGCACAAGGTTTCCGGTGAACACGACGTCGATCAGGGTCAAGATGCCGAGGATCACGTCGGTCTCGCTCGCGTGCGGGATCTTGACCACGAACTCGAAGATCTGCACGCCGAAATGATAGAGCAGCAGCAGCAGACAGAACGCGAGCCCGAGATAGAACGGCGCCAGAATCCATCGGGTTTGAAAAATAATCGTCTCGATAATCAGCTCGATCTTGCGCATGGCGGGCTCCGGGGGTGCAGCAGCGATCGCGATCATTCACAATGATAAGCCCGAAAGCGGCGCGGCCGCAGGAATCCCGCAGCCGCGCCGCCGTCTTGCACACGTACCTTGCTCCGACGAGCTGTTCCGGGATGCGCAACGTGCGCTGATCACGCTAGTTCAATCGTGTCCGGATCGCATCCATATCAGCGGGCCATGTCAGCGGGTATGGCGCAGGCTGCGTCAACTTGTCTGCCCCGACATCGCCCGGGCGTCCGCCGGCCCGCGCCGGCCTTACGCTTGCGCCGCCTGCTTGGACTCGGCGGGGATGCCGATCGGACAGCTCACGCCGGTGCCACCCAACCCGCAATAGCCCATCGGGTTCTTTGCCAGATATTGCTGGTGGTAGTCCTCGGCGAAATAGAACGCGGGCGCGTCGACGATCTCGGTGGTGATAGCATCGAAGCGGCGCGTCTTGAGCTCCTTGTCGTACATTGCCTTAGACGCTTCCGCGGCTTTGCGCTGCGCCGGCGTGAACACGTAGATGCCGGAGCGATACTGCGTGCCGACATCGTTGCCCTGGCGCATGCCCTGCGTGGGGTCGTGGCTCTCCCAGAACGTCTTGAGCAGGCGCTCATAGGAGATCTTCTTCGGATCGTAGATCACGAGCACGACCTCGTTGTGGCCGGTGCGGCCAGAGCAGACTTCCTCGTAGGTCGGATTGGGCGTGTGGCCGCCGGCATAGCCGACGGCGGTGGCGTAGATGCCATC
>DASSJW010000537.1:0-2450 GCA_035690995.1 Xanthobacteraceae bacterium | reverse complement strand
ACCCATCCCGGCAGCTTCTGCTGCACCTCCGCGCACATGCTGTGGATCGGCGACCGCACCCGGCAGCCCGACCATGCCCACGTCGAGTTCTGCCGCGGCATCATGAATCCGCTCGGCCTCAAATGCGGCCCGTCGAGCAAGATCGACGAGATGCTGCGGCTGATCGATATCCTCAACCCGGAAAACGAGCCGGGCCGGCTGACGCTGATCGTGCGGCTGGGCTCGGACCGGGTCGGCGATCAGCTTCCAGCCATGATCCGCGCGGTCCAGCGTGAGGGCAAGATCGTGCTGTGGTCGTGCGATCCGATGCACGGCAACACCATCACCTCGGAAACCGGCTACAAGACGCGGCCGTTCGAGCGCATCCTGTCGGAGGTGAAGACCTTCTTCGCGGTGCATCGCGCCGAAGGCACTCATGGCGGCGGCGTGCATCTGGAAATGACCGGCCAGAACGTCGCCGAATGTACCGGTGGCGCGCGCATGATCACCGACGCGGACTTCAAGGATCGCTATCACACGGTCTGCGATCCGCGGCTCAATGCCGAGCAGTCGATCGATCTGGCATTCCTCCTGGCGGATCTGCTCAAGGCCGAGCGCACCGCCAGGGCCCGGCCGCTGCCGGCCGCCGCCGGGCTCTGATCGGACCAGTGCATTCTCCGGCGCGAGCGCTCGCAGGCTTGCGCCGCCATCTCAGTTCTCCATTAACCCTCGTCGCGCCGACGCCGGGCGAGCGTCATGGCAGCGCTGGATTTAGCGCGGCGGAACGATAGATTGCCGGCCGGCACGATCCTTTCCCGGGTCCCTGTTCTCGAATGCCTCCATGGAACGACTGCTGCGCGCCACCATCAATACCTGGCACGGCCTGCTCGCTGCCGCTCGCAGCGAGGAGGCGTTTCGCCAGGAGCTGGTGGCTCTCATGCTTGCGGTCCCGCTCGCGTTCCTGCTGGCGGAAGAGACGTGGAAGCGGCTCGCGCTCATCGGCGTCGTGGTCTTCGTCCTCGTCGTCGAGCTTTTGAACACTGCGATCGAAAAACTTGCCGATCGGGTCAACCTCGCGATCGATCCGCAGATCGGGCGGGTCAAGGACATGGGCTCCGCAGCCGTCGGCCTTGCGCTCCTTATCGCCGGCATCACCTGGCTGCTCGCGCTGGCCGAGCGCTTCGGCCTGATCTGACTGCGACGGCGGGTGATTGCCGTGCGCCGGGCCGACGCGCTAGACCTACTCCCATGAACGCTCGTCCGACTGACCGCCTCGCCATCGCGGTCGCGCAACTCAATCCGATTGTCGGCGACATCGCCGGCAATGCCGACAAGGCCCGGCGCGCGCGCGCGCAGGCTGCGCGCGATGGTGCCGATCTGGTGGTGCTGCCGGAACTCTTCCTGTCCGGATATCCGCCCGAGGATCTCGTGCTCAAGCCGGCGCTGCAGGCGGCCTGCCGCGCCAAGATCGAGGAACTGGCGCGCGAGACCGGGGATGGCGGGCCGGCGCTGCTGATCGGCACGCCCTGGGTCGAGGACGGCAAGCTCTACAACGCCTGTTGCCTGCTCGACCGTGGCGCCATCATGGCCGTGCGCATGAAGGTGAACCTGCCCAATTACGGCGTATTCGACGAGCGGCGCGTCTTTGCGCCCGGACCCCCGCCGGGTCCCATCAACTTCCGCGGCGTGCGCATCGGTGTTCCCATCTGCGAAGACATCTGGACCGAATGGGGCGACTACGAGGACGTGGTCGAGTGCCTCGCCGAAACCGGCGCCGAGCTGATCGTGGTGCCCAACGGCTCGCCGTACTCGCATGACAAGGACGAAGTTCGGCTCAACATCGCGGTCGCCCGCGTCACCGAGAGCAGTCTGCCGCTCATCTATGTCAACCAGGTCGGGGGCCAGGACGAGCTGGTATTCGACGGCGGCTCGTTCGGGCTGCATGCCGATCGTTCGTTGGCTTTCCAGCTCCCGGCCTTCGAGGAAATCGTGACCACGCTGGTATGGGCGCGCAGCGGCAATGGCTGGCGCTGCGTCGACGGCCCCATCGTGGCGATCGAAGAGGGCGACAAGGCGGACTATCTCGCGTGCATGCTGGGACTGCGCGACTATGTGGACAAGAACGGCTTCAAGGGCGTGGTTTTCGGGCTTTCCGGCGGCGTCGACTCTGCGCTGGTGGCAGCGCTCGCGGTCGATGCCCTGGGCGCCGACCGCGTCCGGTGTCTGATGCTGCCGTATCGCTTCACGTCACAGGAGTCCCTCGACGATGCCGCGCGGGTCGCCCAGGCGCTGCGCGTGAAGTACGATGTGCTGCCGATCGAGCCTGCCGTGCTCGGACTCGAGAAATCGCTCGCGCCGATCTTTGCGGGCATGCCCCGCGACGTCACCGAGGAAAACCTGCAGGCGCGCGCGCGCGGCACCATCCTGATGGCGATATCGAACAAGTTCGGATTGATGGTGGTGACGACCGG
>DASSJW010000536.1:0-4893 GCA_035690995.1 Xanthobacteraceae bacterium | reverse complement strand
CCGCGCGATTGGGAGCCGGCGCCGATCCTGGCTCAACGCCGAACAGCCGGGCGACCGCGTCCATTCGCTTGTTGTCCTCGACGGAGAGTTCGCCGCGTGCACGCAGCACCTCCCGAATGAGATCGAATGCCTTGCGCCGCGTCTCCGCATCGGGCGGAAGCATCGATGGAATCGCAGCGAGCGCGGCGTCCGTGTCGAGGAGCAGTATGTTGAACTGGTCGCGCACAAGCGCTTTGAACGTCGACAACGGAATGTCGCCGTGCGCGCGGCGAATGCGCCGCAGGGCCTCGAACTCGCGCTCATCGATCGCTGCCCGAGTCATGCCGGCGTAAAGCAGCCCGCGGATCACGGCTGCGCGCAACCCGCCCGCCGGAATACGCGACTTGAGCTCGGCGATGCGGGCCTGCAGAAGTTCGTGATGCAGAGGGCTCTTCGCGGCCTTCCGCAACGGACGGGTCGCGGACGGGTCGACGCCGAAGGCGGCCTGCAGCATCGGCAAGCCGTAGACCGAAAGGAATGTCCGCTCGGCCAGCGCCTCGCTCATGTCCCGCCACGCGTCGAGCGCGGCGACCACCTGACGGGACATGGTCGCCTGCATCGCGACGAATGGATTGTCAGCAGCCACCGGCCTTCGGCTCTCGCGAACCCGCCCTGCCAAGATGGCGACCGGCGCCATCATCGGATTTGCATTGGAGAACAACTCGTATTGCAACCGCAGAGGATGCAGGTGCTGCATCCATTCCGCCAAGGGCGAACTTACGAGCGCGCGAACCATAGGCTGAGCAAATGTGCGGTAGAGCGCGAGGTTCGTCTCCGATATTCGGGCGGCGGTCGCGAAGCGCCGTTCATCGGCGGCATCGTTGCCGCCCAGCGCGCGAATGTCGTCCAGGGTCCTGGCCTCGCAGCGCATCACCCAATTGCCGCCCGCGAGATCGGGATTGGTCGTGTCCTCCGTCTTGCTCTCGAACACCGCCTCGTAGAGGCCGGGCGGCAGCGCGTCGATCAGGTCGATATTGCTCGAGAACTCGCCGTGCTCCTTTTTTGCCACCCCCGAGGAAACGAAGATGCCCAGGTGTCCGACGCTCTCGTGGATGGTGTAGACGATTGTCTGTCCATAGGAACGGATTTCATCGACGTTCGCGTACAGATCGAGGATCCACCCGAGCGCCTGCTGGGGCGGCGTGATGTTGTCGCCCTTGGAGCAGAACACCACGATCGGAGACCGGATGTTGCGAAGGTCGATGGCGGTGCCGTCCGACGTCTGGATATTGCCGGCCGCGAGATTGTTGCCGATGAACAACTGATCGACGATGAACTGGATCTCATCGGCGTTCAGATTGACGTGGCCTCCCCACCAGCGCTCGAAACCTAGGTAGCGCGCCGCCTCGGTGTCGATATTGGCGTAGAGGTTGTACTGCTTGCTCCAGAGCGTATTCGCGGGGTTCTGGTTCTCGAAGTTCTGCACCAGCCAAGCGCCGTCGAACTTGCCGTGACCGAGATCGCTGGCGAAGGCGGTCAACCAGCTGCCGCCCAGCAGGCCGCCGCTGTAGCGCATCGGGTTCTTGCCGTGCACGCCGGCCCAGTACGATAGCGGCGACCCGGCGATGATGATGGGTCCGAACAGCTCGGGGCGAATGGCGGCGAGCATCATGACCGCCCATCCCGCCTGGCAGTTGCCGACGATGCAGGGTTTGCCGTCGGCCCGGGGGTGTGACGCGATGACCGTTTCCAGGAATATCGCCTCGGCGCGCGCGATGTCCTCGATGGTCTGGCCCGGCATGGGGTCGGGCAGGAAGCCGATGAAATAGCAGGGATGCCCGGCTTTGAATGCCACGCCGATTTCACTGTCGGCCTTGAACCCGCCGATGCCGGGGCCGTGCCCGGCGCGCGGATCGACGATGACGAACGGCCTGCGCGCCAGATCGACTTCGACCCCCGGCGGCGGAACGACCCTCGCCAGGCAGTAATTGACCGGCCGCTCCAGCGTCCTGCCGTCGATGACCAGCTCCACCGCGTAGTCGAGCACATGCGGAGCGGTCTCGGCCAGGTGTTCTCGATACTGATTGCCGCGCTGGCGCATGACATCGCAGAACAGCACGCTGCGCTGCGCCGCATCGACCATGTAGTCCATGACGGGCGCAAATACGCCAAGCGGCGTGAACGCGCCGGCTGAAACGGGTGGCTTCGATTGTGACGGCATCGGGTTCTGCTCCGTGCTGTTATTGCTTCGTTGTTGGCGGTCCTGCCGGAGGAAGCGCGCTATCCGCCTTTGCGCCAGTTCTCCTGTCTCAATATCTCGAACCGAACATTGGGGTCAGGGTCGGTGCCGATTCGTCTCTGACCGGAATACACCCCGTAGGGAGACGGGGGTGAGGAATGCGGAGGCTGAACCTTGCGCCCCGACTGGGCGAGGGCAGGCGCAGCGATCAGCGCGATCATCGCCGCGATGATGTAGAGCCCGCTCCGAACTTTGATCATTGGTTCGACATGCCTTCCGCTGCTATCGCGCTCGAGCGCCGCGCACGCGAATGGCGCGCTCAGCCCCACTTCAACGTCATTCCCACATCTCCCGGCATTCCGCCGGGAAAATCGACGATCTCGACCTTCAGCTTGTATCCACGTTGACGGAAATACTTGGCCCAGAGCTCGTAGATCTCCTTGGGCACGCCGGTCAGCGTGTTTTCCCAGCCCGGCTCCTGCTGATTGATGGCGCGCCCGCGGTCGGTGCAGAGCTGGTTCGGAAAGCGATGGACCTGCACCTCGGTGCGACCGTTGCTCACCGCGCGCTCGATGATCTTGATGGCGCGCTGAATGGCCTCTTCATCGGAAAGGCCGGATGGCTTGGTGAGCTGATCGAGCAGTGCTTTCTTCTCAGCCTCAGCCTCGGCGAGCTTGCGTGCTTGCTTGGTTGCTTCTTCCGCTTCGGCAAGGGCAAGCTTTTTCATGAAATCGTTTGCGCTGGGCAACAACTCGTCCGGTTTGGTCATCGGGCCTGTCCCTTCGCACGGCTTGGGCGCCGCGATCGCTTCACGCGGTCATCATTGTCGGCTTGCAATATCTATCGTTTCGATTGCTCCGTAGCTTGATTTACCTCAATAAGCGACTATTCGACAATGCATACATAAGTTTTCGAGGGAGGTTACGATCATGAACATCAGCGACAAACGTCGTGGGGCAGCCGCGCCATTCGAAACCGGGGAGCAGCGAACGGAAGCAATGCTCACGATGCAAAAGGAACTCCTTGGCGCATATGAGGAAGCCAGCCGAGCCTGGCTGGCGCGCGTAAAGTCGGAAGTCGAACTGTGGGCCGGGCTGGCGCAGAAATTGACGGCGACCCGCTCCGTTCCGGAAGCGGTGGCGGCCTACCAGGAATGTGTGGCGGAGCGGATGAAAATGGCCGCCGAAGACGGACAACGGATCGCCGAGGAATGCCAAAAAGGCATGACAAAGGTCAGTCGGGCGCTGTCGAATGGGTGGCCGCCTGGACGCACCTGAAGTTGGCTCTGCGAAACTGCAAAGCCGCCGCTGCATCCGTGCAATTAGGCTCCCCGATAAGCAATAACAAGGGAAGAGATGGAGGAACGTCATGGAAAGTGCGCCCACGAACAAAGCGGGCTCCGGACACCGGGACTCACCGCATGAGTTGGCACAACTGATACGCAAACTGCGCTGGATCGGTCTGGACGACGAAGCGCGGCGTCTGGAACTGGCCGTGAGCACCTTGCCACCGGAGGAGCGCGGCAGCGTGTCGGTCGGGCCGTTCAGCACCGACTAGTTTCGCATGATCCCCGCAGCAAAAGCGAAGCTACTCGAAGGCAAGAAGGGTCTCATCGTCGGCATCGCCAACGATCAATCGATTGCCTGGGGCTGCGCCAAGGCGTTTCGGGCGTTCGGGGCCGAGCTCGCGGTCACCTATCTCAACGACAAGGCAAAGAAATACGTCGAGCCGCTCGCCCAAGAGCTCGAGGCCAAGATCGTGCTTCCGCTCGACGTGCGCGCGCCCGGCGAGATGGAGGCGGTGTTCGAACGTATCGCCCAGGACTGGGGCAAGCTCGATTTTGTCGTCCACTCGATCGCCTTCTCGCCCAAGGACGCGCTGCAGGGGCGCGTCGTCGACGTATCGCGTGACGGATTTCTCACCACCATGGACGTGTCCTGCTGGACCTTCATTCGCATGGCGCATCTGGCGGAGCCGCTGATGCGCAAGGGCGGCACCCTGTTTACGATGACCTATTACGGCAGCCAGATGGTGGTTAAGAACTATAACATCATGGGGGTCGCCAAGGCGGCGCTCGAGAGCGCGGTCCGCTATCTCGCTGCCGAACTCGGCCCGAAGGGCATCCGCGTGCATGCCATCTCGCCCGGGCCGCTCGCGACCCGGGCCGCCTCCGGAATTCCTGAATTTGATGCCTTGCTCGACAAGGCAAGGGCTAAGGCGCCCGCCCGCAGCCTGGTCAGCATCGACGACGTCGGCGTCGCCACGGCCTTCCTGGCGCACGACGCGGCACGCCTCATCACCGGCGAGACACTCTACATCGACGGCGGCTACCACATCATCGACTAGCTCATGCCGGTCGGCACAGCCGTTTGCAAGGAATGGGTCAGCTCATGGCACGGAAACGGACGACCGGCGGCAATGCCAAGAGAAAGATGAAGCGCAAGGCGTACGAGAAGGAGTTGCGCGAGCTTCAAGTCGAGCTGTGCGCCTTGCAGGATTGGGTCAAGGACAAGGGTGCACGGATCATCCTGGTATTCGAGGGGCGCGATGCCGCCGGCAAGGGCGGCACCATCAAGGCCCTCACCGAGCGCGTAAGTCCCCGGGTCTTCCGCACCGTTGCGCTGCCGGCGCCGTCGGACCGGGAAAAGACGCAACTGTTCATGCAGCGCTATATC
>DASSJW010000535.1:0-7207 GCA_035690995.1 Xanthobacteraceae bacterium | reverse complement strand
GCCGGCGGCACCAAGCACCATTCCGAGCTGTTGGCCCCGTTCGGGCTCGACGCCCGCGATCCCGCCTTCTGGCAGGGCGGGCTTGGCGTCATCGAGCGGATGATCGCGGAATTGGAGGGGCTGAGCTGAGGGTTTCCGGTCGCGCTCCGGGCTGTGACCATCACTGACTGCAATTATAGGTTGCATAAAACCAGCGAGCATGTTAATCGTGCAGGCCTCCGGGATGGAGGCCGTCATGACGGTTGGCAGGATTTATCGCTTCGACGAGGTTTTTGCGGAAGAGGTCCAGGCCATCAATGCGCGCCGCACCGCAGCGGGCAGGACGGATCTGATCGCACTCGAGGTCGAGGACCCTGCCGCTGGCGACGGCTCCGCGGGTCCCAAATCCCAAGAGCATGCGGCGGCGATTTCGCCGCCGAGATCCAAATCCGTCACCGACGTTCGGGATGATCCGCAGTCCGGGAGCGAGCCGATCCTGCGGCCGACAGCGGAGTCGAACGTCATCGGGCTTGCACTGTCCGGCGGCGGGGTTCGCTCGGCATCCTTTTGTCTCGGCGCATTGCAAGCGCTCGACAAGGCCGATGTTCTCAAGAATATCGATTACCTGTCCACGGTTTCGGGCGGCGGTTACATCGGCACGTCGCTGTCCGCCGCGATGACGCGTTCCAAGGGCAAGTTTCCATTCCCGAGCAGCCTCACGCAGGACGAACCGTATCCCGTTCAACACATCCGCAATCATTCCAACTATCTATTTCCGCGCGGCAGCATCAACGTCTTCTACAACGTGGCCATCTACCTTCGGGGGTTGCTCGCCAACGCCCTTCTGCTGTTGCCGTGGCTGCTTTTCGCCGCCGCCATCACGATCTTCATCAACCCGACCACGGCCGATCTCGCCAATGCCCGCTTTCTCGGGCGCTACGTTCCGGAGGCGTTTGCGACCGGTCATTTCAGGTTGACGTTGATATTCTTGTATCTGTTCGTCCTGTTGCTGCTCGCATGGGGTCTGTGGCGCTCGCTGGAAGTGAGCGGCTGGGCGGCGGAAATCGGATCGCACTGGACCAAGGTCTGCGCCGGGCTTCTTCTCATCCTGCTGGTCGTCGGGTTCTGCGAACTGCAGCCGATTGTCCTGGAAGGCATTTTTGAATCCGGCAAACGACAAGACAAATTCTTTGCGAGCATCGTCGGCTGGTTGCAGGGCCTGGCCGTGGTGTTGGCCCCATTCTCGGCCGCGGTCGCATTCCTCAGCCAGCACCTCGGTCGGCTATTGAAGGAAGGCGCCGAAAAGCCGAGTTTCAGCGCTGTCGCGTTGCGTGCCGTCGGCAAGGCGGCCGTCTATGTGGCCGGAGCGGCGATCCCGTTCCTGCTCTGGCTCGTGTATTTGTATTTCTGCTTCCTGGGAATCAGGATTGTCGGCGACGGTTATCACGCGCCGCAGTGGCTCACCGCTTCTGGCGAGCGCTGGTTTCACGGCTTTCCGTGGGACGCGCCGATCGGATGGTTTTATCTGGTGACGTCATTTGCATTGTTCGTCGCGTCGCTGCTCCTGAGCCCCAACGCCAATTCGCTCCACCGCCTCTATCGCGACCGGTTGAGCAAGGCGTTCCTTTTCGATCCCACCACCATCCAGGGACGGCCGGCCGGATCGTACTCCCGCTCGCCGATATCCAAGCCGCTCGACATTGCGGTGGCGGAAGAGCTGATGAAGTACGAGAATTTCGAATTGGCGCCGCTCGATCGCTTCAAGTTGAGTGACATCTCCTGCACCGACGCGCCCTACCATCTCATCAACACGGCCTTGAACATCCAAGGATCGAAGTACGCCAATCGTCGCGGCCGGAACGCGGATTTCTTCATCTTCAGTCCGAAATTCGTCGGCAGCGGAGCCACCAAGTACGTACGCACCGAGGAGTTCGAAGACGACGTCCACGAACTCGACTTGGCGACCGCCATGGCTGTATCGGGGGCGGCGGCCTCGTCGAACATGGGCGCCAACAGCATCAAGGCGCTGACGCCGACCCTGGCGATCCTGAACGTTCGCCTGGGATATTGGGTGGCAAATCCGCGGCAGCTTGCCGTCGCGCGCAAGTCCCTGTCGGTATGGGACCAATTCTATTTCCTGCAGGAACTGTTAGGTCTGATGCGGGAGAACTCTGAGACGGTCTATCTCACCGACGGCGGGCATATCGAGAACCTCGGCATCTATGAGCTGTTGCGGCGACGCTGCCGGCTGATCATCGCCATCGACGCCGAGGCCGATCCGGAAATGGCGTTCCGCTCGCTCGTTGCCTTGCAGCGCTACGCGCGCATCGATCTTGGAGTCTTGATCGCTCTGCCCTGGGCCGAGATTCGCGATGCGACGCGAGCGGCGTCGGAGGAGATCGCCAAGACCGGAGGTCTCCCGCCGCATGCCGCGCCTCATGGTCCGCACTGCGCGGTCGGCGAAATCATCTATCCGCAAAATCAAAGGGGCATCTTGCTCTACGTGAAATCGTCCATCACCGGCGACGAGAACGATTACATCGTCGATTACAAGCGTCGCTTTCCGACCTATCCGCACGAGTCGACTGCGGATCAATTGTTCTCCGAGGAGCAATTCGAAGCCTATCGCGCCCTGGGCTTTCACGCGGTCAACGAAGTATTCTTGGGCAACGACAATGTGGGAATGCGGCCAAAGCCGGCCCAGTGGCAGGGCACGGTGCTCACCGACCCGCTCGTGAAGGAAGCCAGAGGCCTGTTGAAGTGGCGGTGATGACCGGTTCCGGTTCGATGTCTGCGGCGCGCGGGATCCATATCACCAAGTAAACTCTGCGGCGTGGACGATGCGCCGCGGTTACCGGGGCGGTCGTCGGCACGCCATTGTGCTGCGCGTCGCCGGCACATGGATCCCGTCCGTAAAGCGCTTTCTCCTGCACGCGATGAAGCGGTTGATGTGCGGGCGCAGCTAGCGTTGCGCCCGCAAATGCCTATGTTGTCACAGCGACAGCCCTGCGGAGACCCATGACCGATCGCGAAGCCAACCGTTTCTCCGCCCGCGCCGCCCGCTACGCGCGCGTCGGAGCCAATATGAGCGGCGTCGCCGCGCGCATCGCGGGGGCGCGGCTGTTCGGGCTGACCCTCGACCGCGGCAAGAGCGCCATCGAGCTTGCGGCGGCGCTGGGCGGCCTGAAGGGACCGATCATGAAGGTGGCCCAGCTCATGGCCACCATTCCCGATGCCCTGCCGCCGGAATACGCGGCCGAGCTGATGAAATTGCAGAGCGAGGCGCCGCCGATGGGCTGGGCCTTCGTCAAGCGCCGCATGGGCGCGGAGCTCGGCCCCAGCTGGCAGAAGAAGTTCGCAAGCTTCGAGCATCACCCCGCTGCCGCCGCGTCGCTCGGCCAGGTCCATCGCGCCCGCGCCCACGACGGAGCCGATCTTGCCTGCAAGCTGCAATATCCGGACATGCAATCGGCGGTCGAGGCCGACCTGCGGCAATTGCAGCTGATCTTCGCCATCCACCGCCGCATGGACCCGGTCATCGACACCAGCGAGATCGCCAAGGAAATCGGCGCGCGCATCCGCGAGGAGCTCGACTACCGGCGCGAAGCCAAGCATGTGATGCTCTATCGGAAAATGCTCGACGGCATCGATCAGATTCGGGTGCCGCGGGTCTATCCCGAGCTTTCAACCAACCGGCTCCTGACCCTCGACTGGCTCGAAGGGCGGCGGCTGCTCGAACACGTGAAAGCCGATCTTGCCACGCGCAACCGGCTTGGCACCGCGATGTTCATGGCCTGGTGGTGGTCGTTCAGCCGCTTCGGCGTAATCCATGGTGACCCGCATCTCGGCAATTACAGCGTGTTCGACGTGGACGGCCGGCCCGCCGGCATCAATCTCCTGGATTACGGCTGCATCCGCATTTTTCCGTCGAAATTCGTCGGCGGTGTCGTCGATCTCTACCACGGCCTGCTCAAGGGCGATGAGGCTCTCATCGTGCATGCCTACGAGACGTGGGGGTTCAAGCGGCTCAACCGCGCATTGATCGACGTGCTCAATATCTGGGCGCGGTTCATCTACGGACCGCTGCTGGACGACCGCGTGCGCAGCCTGGCCGACGGCGTCAAGCCCGCCGAATACGGCCGGCGCGAAGCGTTCCGGGTGCATCAGGCGCTCAAGCAGCAAGGCCCCGTCACCATCCCGCGCGAATTCGTGTTCATGGACCGCGCGGCGATCGGGCTCGGCGCCGTATTTCTGCACCTGCGCGCGGAGCTCAATTTTCACGTCCTTTTCAATGAAGCCATCGAGGACTTCTCGCTGCGCCGCGTGAGCGATCGGCAGACCAAGGCGCTCGCCGCCGTCGGGCTCGACAAGGTTGCCTCCGATCATTGACCGCGAGGACCGCGAGCGTCGCCTCGGCGGTGGCCGCCGGGACGGGACGCGGCAGGGCGCGAACGTCGCCGGGCGCCGGCTCAACGTTGCCCTCCGCGTGCATTTGCGCTAAGCCCCGGCTGCCGATTTTGAGGGGTTTTTGGAGGATTGAATGGCGGATCACGCGCAGGCCGAATACGCGACGGCGGAGGGCAACGACCTGCCGGCGCACGAGGCGATGTATGACCGTTTCGTTCATTTGATTGCGGTCGGCGGCGCCCATGTTGTCAATATGGTCCTGGGCCTGGCGGTCGGCGCGCTCACCGGTCACTGGCTTGTTGCGTTTGCGATCTTCGTCATAGCGACCATCGTGGCCATCCATGGATTCCTGAGCGGATCGAGGCTGCCCAGCGCGATCATGGTGATGGTATCGCTGCTCGCGCTCGCGCTCACCTCCGGCGGCTAAGCACGAAACGGGCGACGTCGCCGGTCACGAGGAGGCGAGCGGAATGCGCATTGCCGTAGCGCGCGAGACCGAGCCGGTCGAGGACCGGGTCGCCGCGACGCCCGACACGGTCAAGAAGATGAAGGGGCTCGGGGCCGAGGTCGCGGTCGAGCCCGGAGCTGGAACGGCATCCGGTATTCCGGACGCCGACTTCAGCGCGGCGGGCGCCACCGTCGCTGCCGGCGCGCTCGAGGGCGCCGACGTCGTGCTCAAGGTTCGCCGTCCCACCGCGTCCGAGCTTGCCCGCTACAAGAAGGGCGCGTTGGTCATCGCCCTGATGGATCCCTATGGCGAGGATGCGGCCATCAAGGCCATGGCCGATGCCGGCGTCACCGCCTTCGCCATGGAGCTCATTCCGCGCATCACCCGCGCGCAGGCCATGGACGTGCTCTCGAGCCAGGCCAATCTCGCCGGTTACCGTGCCGTGATCGACGGCGCCGCCGAATATGGCCGCGCGCTGCCGATGATGATGACCGCGGCGGGCACGGTGCCGGCGGCACGGGTCTTCGTCATGGGGGCGGGCGTCGCCGGTCTGCAGGCGATCGCCACCGCCCGCAGGCTGGGCGCCATCGTCACCGCCACCGACGTTCGTCCGGCGTCGAAGGAGCAGGTCGAGAGCCTCGGCGCCAAGTTCGTCGCCGTCGAGGACGACGAGTTCAAGCAGGCCGAGACCGCCGGCGGATATGCCAAGGAGATGTCGAAGGAGTATCAGGCCAAGCAGGCCGCGCTGGTCGCCGAACATCTCAAGAAGCAGGACATCGTCATCACGACCGCGCTGATCCCGGGGCGCCCCGCGCCGCGCCTGATTTCGAAGGAGATGGTGGCCTCCATGCGGCCCGGCTCGGTGATCGTGGATCTGGCCGTCGAGCGCGGCGGCAATTGCGAGCTCGCCAAACCCGGCCAGGTCGTGGAGGCGGGCGGGGTCAAGATCGTCGGTCACCTCAACGTCCCGGGCCGCATCGCCGCGTCGGCTTCGAGCCTCTATGCCAAGAATCTCTTCGCCTTCCTCGAGATCCTGGTGGACAAGAGCAGCAAGGCCCTCAACGTCAAGTGGGACGACGAGATCGTGAAAGCGACGGCGCTCACGCGCGACGGCGCGGTCATTCATCCGAATTTTGCCCCCAAGAGCGCGGCGTGAGGGCACGCTGCACGATCGCTGCGGGCTATTCGGTCGCTTGCGCGCGGCCTGCCTCGGTGTCATCGGCCGGCGTGACGCTCGCGGCATGCATGCGCGCGGAATGCGGGCGAGCCGAGGTGCGCGGCCAGTCGATCATCGCTGATGTTGCTGGGGTTGCCGGCTTCAAGTCCTCGCTCGTTCGGTGAGTGCCGGAGGCCCGCTCCGGCGGGCATCGCGCGGGGGCATCGACGAGTGAGGAGATCGTAATGCTGACATCCATGCTGCCCGGTGGCCTTGCGGCGCTGGCGGGCCAGGCCGCGGTCGGACCCGTGGCCGGCGACAGCGCCCAGCACGTCACCCCCGACATCGTTCTCGCCCAGCTCGACATCATCGCTGCGGCCAGCGGCGGCGCCATGCATGCCGCCAGCAGCGGCGCGGTCGATCCCTTCGTGTTTCGCCTGTCGATCTTCGTACTGGCGATCTTCGTCGGCTATTACGTCGTGTGGTCGGTGACCCCGGCCTTGCACACGCCGCTGATGTCGGTCACGAACGCGATCTCGTCGGTGATCGTGGTGGGCGCGCTGCTCGCCGTCGGCGTCCCTTTGGTGGCGAATGATGCGGGGCCGGTCTGGGCGCGCGCGCTCGGCTTCATCGCGCTGATCTTTGCCTCGGTGAATATCTTCGGCGGCTTCCTGGTGACGCAACGCATGCTCGGCATGTACCAGAAGAAAAAGAAGTGACGGGAGTGGCCGATGTCCGCTGATCTCGCCGCCCTGCTTTATCTGGTCGCCGGCGTTCTTTTCATCCTCGCGCTGCGCGGGCTGTCGAATCCGGAAACCAGCCGACAGGGCAACCTGTTCGGCATGGTCGGCATGGCGATCGCTATCGTCACGACGCTTGCCTACCATCCGCCGTTCGGGACCGGTGCCTGGGTGCTCGTCGTGCTCGGCCTCGCCATCGGCGGCAGCACCGGCGCCGTCATTGCCCGCCGCGTGCCCATGACCGCGATGCCGGAGCTGGTGGCCGCGTTCCATTCGCTGGTCGGCATGGCGGCGGTGCTGGTGGCGGCGGGAGCGCTCTATGCGCCCGCCGCTTTCGATATCGGCGCCGCCGGTGCGATCCACAAGCCGAGCCTGGTCGAGATGTCGATCGGCGTTGCCATCGGCGCGGTGACCTTCACCGGCTCGGTGATCGCGTTCCTGAAACTGTCCGGACGCATGAGCGGCGCGCCCATCCTG